>JAOPZD010000658.1 GCA_025964295.1 Conexibacter sp. | reverse complement strand
CATCGCATCCAGTCGCCGTCGTCGTCGTGCGGCGGGCGCCGCCCGCTGCGCGTCAGCTTCGCGAGGCGCTCGAGGAACGGCTGCTGGGAATAGAGCGGCAGCTGCTGGTACTGCCTGATCACGGCGTCGACGACGTCCTCCTCGGCGCCGCCCGCGAGCCCGAATGCCGCTCGGCATCGGGCGCGCGCCACGGCGGGGCCGTCAGGGCTCCGCGCGACCATCCACGCGATCTCGTCCCACCACGCGGACGCCGTGCGGTCCAGAAAGCCCGTGGTGAGGAAGAAGGTCGCCGGCACGCCCTGCTCGCGGAGGATGGGCAGCGCGACCTCGACGCCGTCCCGGTAGCCGTCGTCGAGCGTGACGAGGACCGAGGGCCGTCGTGCGTGGAGGCGGTTCTCGAGCTGGTCGACGCCGATCGGATCGCAGTGCGTCGCGAGGAAGCGGACCTGCTCGCGGAACGTGGCGGGCGTGGCGCTCCAGACGCCGGGCGCGGCGAGCTGTCGCTGATCCTCCACGATGCGGTGGTAGTTGAGCACGAGGACTCCGCGCCATGGCACTCGACGACGCAGAAGCGTGCCGAGACCGCTGACGTCGAGGACCCGAGCGGCCAGCTCGAGCTTGCCCTTCACGCGCCTTGGTCCTCCCGTGGAGGTCGGAGGACGCTCGCCGTGCGGGCAAGCCCTGGCAGTCGCACCGTCGAGCCCGGCAGCAGGTGCAGCGCCGCTGCGCCAGCCACGGCTGCGGCCAGCAGACCGAGCGCGAGCTCGGCGAATCCCGGCGCCGGCAGGAGCCAGCGGACGGCGCCGGCACCCAGGGCGACGCCGGTCGCTGCCGCCGCACCCGGGCCCACCGCCCGCGCCACCTCACGCGGTCGCGTGCCGATCAGCGATCGTGCGACGACGACCAGCAGCACCGCATGCAGGACGCCGGTGCCGGCCGACGCATAGGCCACCGGGACGATCCCGTGCCGGGCCACGGCGATGATCGCGGCCACGCGGGCCGGGACGGTGACCATGGCCAGCGCCACCATGCGCCGCTGGAAGCCCATCGCCTTGAGCGCGTCGCCGATCGGCCCTGCCGTGGCGACGATCGCCAGCCCGAGCGCGACCGGTGGGACCACGCCGGCCGCGTCGCGCCACGCATCGCCGAAGAGCACCCGGATCAGCGGCACGGAGAGGATCGCCATCGCCGCGCCGGCGGGCCACGCGTACAGGGTCTGGTAGCGCACGATCTGCAGCGTCGCGGGCATGAACCCCTCGGCGTCCTCGGCGCGTTTGCGCGACAGCGCGGGGAACGCGACGGTCGAGACGTTCCACGCGACGCTGGAGATCAACAGCTCCGGAAGCCGATACGCGACGACGTAGAGCCCGAGCGCTCGATCGCCGAGGACGCGTCCGATCACCGCGACGTCGATCCGTTGCGAGAGCGCGGCGACGACCTCCAGCAACATCGCGCCGGTGCCGTAGGGGACCATGCTGCGGACCGTCGCCCGATCGAGCGTCAGCCGCGGGCGGAACGGGACCAGCAGCCAGAGGGCGCACGTCGACACCACTGAGCCGGCGAGGAAGCCGATGACGAGCGCCGATGCCTTCAGCCCCGCCAGGACGAGGATGATCGAGACCAGTCCGCGGGTCAGCGGGCCCAGGACCTGGGGGACCAGCCGCCGCCGGAGGTCGAGGCTCCTGAGCAGCAGGGAGTCGTGGATGTTGCCGGCGGCGGTGATGAGCCCGTTGAGCACGCCGAGGCGGAAGAGGTCGACGTGTCCGCCGAGGCCGAAGAAGCCTGCCGCCAGCGGCGCCGCGGCGAGCCCGACGGCCACCAGCGCGCCCATGAAGAGCAGGTTCGCGGTGAACGCCGTGTTCAGGCGATCCGTGATCCCTTCCTCCTGCTCGAAGACCACCGTCGCCTTGAAGCCGACGTTGCTGACGACCTCGAGGATCGAGAGGTAGACGAGCACGGCGGCCACGACGCCGAACTCGCTCGGCGTCAGCAGGCGCGCCAGGACCAACGTCGAGAGGAAGGTGAACACGCGCCCGCCGAGGAACGCGGAACCCGACCACAGAACCCCGCGCCGCGTGCGGTCTCCCCACGCCGTGCTCACTGCGAACCGACTGTAACGGGGTGCGAGAACCGCGCCGCGGGCGTGGTCCGCATGGCTCACGGCGCGGGCGATCGAGCGCAGGAGACAGGCCGCGGGGTGCGGTCTGCATCCGCCGAGGGGGTGGGAGCCTCCCCGTCAAGAGGCCTGCCACCGCCTGGGATGGCCCGCGGGATGCTGGGAGGCTGGATCCAATGCCTATCGCCCCTAGCTCCTCCGCCTATCCGCTGCACATCGAAGGCGCCATCGACCCCCCGCCCAGCCGCGCGCTGTGGTTGGTCAAGTGGCTGCTCGTCATCCCGCACGTCGTGGTGCTGGTCTTCCTGTGGATCGCGTTCGCCGCGACGACCGTGGTCGCGTTCGTGGCGATCGCCTTCACCGGCCGGTATCCGCGCAGCCTGTTCGACTTCAACGTCGGCGTCCTGCGCTGGACGTGGCGGGTCGGCTT
>JAOPZD010000657.1 GCA_025964295.1 Conexibacter sp. | reverse complement strand
GCCGACCAGCCGCCCCGCCGCTTCGACGTCCCCGGCGCGCTGCTCCTCGGCGCCGGCCTCGCCGCCGGCCTGCTGGCCGTCTCCCAGGGTGAGGCCTGGGGCTGGGGCGCGACGCCCACGCTCGCCGCCGCGCTGGCGTCCGCCGTCCTCCTTGCGGCCTGGGTCCGCGTCGAGCTGCGCGTCACCGACCCGCTCGTCGACCTGCGCCTGATGTCGGCCCGCCCGGTCATGGGCGCCAACGCCAGCGGCCTGCTGATCGGCTTCGGCATGTACATGATCATGTCGCTGATCAGCCGCCTGGCCCAGACGCCGGCGTCGACCGGATACGGCCTCGGCGCCTCGCTCGTCGCGACCGGCCTGCTGCTCGTCCCGCTCTCGATCGCCAGCCTGATCTCGGCGCCGATCGCGCGGGCGCTCGGCCGGCGCTTCGGGATGCGCGTCGTCCTGCCGCTCGGCGCGCTGGTCGTCACCGCCACCGGGGTCCTGCTCGCGCTCGCCCACGGCCGGATGGTCGACCTCGCGATCGCCACGGCGCTCGCCGGCATCGGCATCGGCTGTAGCTTTGCGGCGATGCCCGCCCTGATCGTCGCCTCGGTGCCCGGCGAGCGCACCGGCAGCGCCACGAGCCTCAACCAGGTGCTGCGCACGGTGGGCGGCGCGATCGGCAGCGCGGCCAGCGCCGCGATCCTCACCGCGCACACGACCGGCGCGAGCCCGCTGCCGTCCGAGCGCGGCTACGACGTCGCGTTCCTGGTCGGCGCGGCGGTCTGCGCCGTCACGGCGGTCGTGGCCTACGTCCTGGTCCCGGCGGCGCGCGCGGCGGGCGGGCGGGGAGCCGACGACCCCGAGGTCGCGCTGCTGATGGACGAGGAGGCCGCCTCGGCCGCCGGCCCCAGCGTCTTCGACGACGAGCGGCGGGTCCCGGCGCGCGCATGAGCGACGCGACCGCGACCCCGCGGCGCCGCGACGCGGCCGCCACCCGCCAGGCCCTGCTGCAGGCCGCGCGCGAGCTGTTCGACGCCCACGGCTTCCGCGGCACGACCGTCCGGGCGATCGGCGAGCGGGCGGGCGTCGACCAGGCGCTGATCGCGCGCTACTTCGGCGGCAAGGCCGAGCTCTACCAGGCGGTCCTGGCCCAGGACCACGTCCAGCCCGTGGCCGCGGGCGCCGAGGAGGGGCCACCGCCCAAGCGCCGCTCCACGCGCGAGGTGATCGACCTGCTGCTCGAGCGCGTCGACGAGCACGGCGTCGGCCCCGTCCTGCGCGCGCTGACCGACCCCGACACCGACGCCGCGACGCGCGACGAGCTCAGCGTCCGGCTGCGCGACCGCGTCATCGCCCCGCTGACGCGCTGGCTGAAGGAGGCCGGCACGCCCGAGCCCCAGCTGCGCGCCGAGCTCATCGTCGCGATGCTCATCGGCGTGATGACCACGCGCGCGACCGGCGGGCTGTCGCGGGTGGCGCGCGCCGACCGTGACCAGCTCGCCGAGCTGCTCGAAGCGATGCTCGGCGGCGCCTAGCCCTGCGGCGGCTGGAGCTCGCGCAGCTCCTCGGGCAGCAGCGGGAGGTCGAGCAGGCTGAGCTTGAGGCGCTGGCGCTCCTCGTGGGCGGCGGCGTCGAGGCGGACGACGAAGCCCGCGTCGCTGCGCCAGCGGATGTCGAGCACGTCGCCGGGGCCGAGGTGGTCAGCCACGGCGCCGTCGATCTCCAGCGCGGGCCGGCCGGAGTCGGGCAGCAGCTCCAGCCGGAGCTCCTCGCGCGGGCACAGGAACAGCGGGCGGCTGATGCCCGACATCGGCGACGCGGGCGTGACGAGCATGCCCTGCGCGCCCGGCGAGATGACGGGGCCGCCGGCGGCGTAGCTGTAGGCCGTCGAGCCGGTGGGCGTCGCGACGATCAGCGCGTCGCAGCGGTAGTAGCCGTGGCGGCGACGGTCGACGAGCATCGCGCTCTGGACCGAGCCGTGGCCCGGGACGCGCGAGATCGCCACGTCGTTGAACGCGATCGCCTCGGCGTCGCGGTAGCGGATCTCCAGGCAGCTGTGCGGCTCGATCGTGAAGCGGTCGTCGCGCAGCCGGTCCAGCGCCTCGGGCAGCTCGTCGACGCCGACCTCGGCCAAGAACCCCAAGTTGCCCATGTTGACGCCGAGCACCGGGACGGGACGATGGGCGACGAGCCGCAGCGCGCCGAGCATCGTGCCGTCGCCGCCGAGGCTGATCAGGCCGCCGACGCCGTCGGCGAACTCCCTGTCGCCGACGACCGTGACGCCGTCGACGGCGCGGGCGCGGTCGGCCTCGCGCAGGACGACCCCGCAGGCGTGGTCGCGGGCCCACCGCTCGATCTCGCGGACCTGCTCCGTGGTGTCGCGCTCGGGGTGGAGGACGAGGCCGATGCGGGTGAGCGCCATCGGCGCAGACGGTAGCGGCCCGCCGCGGTCAGCCCGGCCGGGGGCCGGCGACGCCCGTCAGCCGGGCCAGCGCGGCGAAGCCGTCGTCGGTGCCGGGCCAGTGCGCGCGCACGCGCCCGATCCCCGCCCGCCGGACCACGGAGCGCAGCACGAGGCTGACGAGGATCGCGTCGTCGGCGTAGCCGAGCACGGGGATGACGTCGGGCACGAGGTCGATCGGCAGCGCGAGGTAGCCGAGCAGCAGCCACAGCCGGACGCGGACCCCGCGCGGCAGCGTCCGGTCGGTCGCCAGGCGGCGCAGCAGCCGGACGAGGTCGGGCAGCAGCCGCAGCGCCTCCTTGAGCAGCGCGCCACGGGGCCGGACGGCCAGCAGCGCGGCGAGCAGCAGCGCGTAGGTGGCCGCCAGGGCGACCGCGAGGCCGGCCAGCCAGCTCACGCCGAGCCGTTGACCACCGGGACCGGGGGCGGCGTGGCGGGCAGCCCGCCGACGGCCGTCGTCTCGCGGGCCAGGAACGCCCCGAGCTCCTGGATCGTGCTCATCAGCGGCGCCGGGAACACGACGGTGGAGTTCTTGTCGACCGAGATCTCGACGAGCGTCTGGAGGTTGCGCAGCTGCAGCGCCAGCGGGTGGGCCATCATCACGTCCGACGCGCGGGCCAGCTCGCCGGCGGCCTGCGCCTCGCCTTCGGCGGCGATGATCTTGGCGCGCTTCTCGCGCTCGGCCTCGGCCTGGCGGGCCATCGCGCGCTTCATCGTCTCGGGCAGCTGGATGTCCTTGAGCTCGACGACGGTGACCTGGATGCCCCACTCCTCGGTCTGGACGTCGAGGATCTCGCGGATGTTCTTGTTGATGGTGTCGGTCTCCGAGAGCGTCTCGTCGAGCGTGTGGCGGCCGACGACCGCGCGCAGCGTGGTCTGGGCGATCTGGTTGATCGCGGCGGACACGTTCTCGATGGCGACCACTGAGCGGATGGGATCGGCGACGCGGTAGTAGGCGACGGCCGAGACGTCGACGCTGACGTTGTCGCGGGTGATGATGCCCTGGGACTGGATCGGCATCGTGACGATCCGCAGCGAGACGCGATGCACGCGGTCGATCAGCGGCCGGATGAAGATGACCCCGGGACCGCGCTCGCCCTGGTGGACGCGGCCGAGGCGGAAGACGACGGCGCGCTCGTACTGCTTGACGACGCGCACGGAGGCGGCCGCGACGACGAGCGCCACGAGGACGAGGCCGGCGATCACGATGAGGAGCATGGGTGCTGCCTTCCCGCCGGCCGATGAGGACGGAAGGCGTCCGTCCCGGGAACCGACATCATCAACTGTAGCGGTCGATTCGCGCCCCTCGATAGCCTGCAGGGCAACCGGGCGCTCTAGAGGAAGGGTCATCGTTGACCCCCGTCACCAGCCCAAGCCCCCAGTCGCGGTCGGAGCGGCTGGACGGCATCCCTTCGACGCTCTCGCCGCCCCCGCGCCCGCCGCTGCGCATCGCGATGCTCGCCCCGCCGTGGATCTCGGTCCCGCCGACGGGCTACGGCGGCGTCGAGACGGTCGTCGCCGCGCTCACCGAGGCGCTCGTCGCCCAAGGCCACGACGTCACGCTGCTGTGCGCGCCGGGATCGCGGTCGAGCGCCGCCGTGCTGCCGCTCCTGGGCGCCGCGCATCCCGACGAGATCGAGCGCGCGCTCTATGAGAGCGACCACGTCGCCCGCGCCTTCGACGTCATCGAGCCGTGCCGCGGGCTGGCGAGCTTCGACGTCGTCCATGACCACTCGGGCTTCACCGCGCTGGCGATGGCCGACCGCCTCGACACGCCGTTCGTCCACACGCTGCACGGCCCGTTCGACGCCGGCACGAGCGCGTTCTACGCCGCCCACGGCCACAAGGCGGCGCTCGTGGCGATCAGCGCCGCGCAGGTCGCGACCGCTCCGGCGTGCGTCGTCCCGGCCACCGTGATCCCCAACCCCGTCGACGTCGGCGCGTGGCCGCTGCGCGCCGACAAGGACGACTACCTGCTCTGGGTCGGGCGCATCAACCCCGACAAGGGACCGCACCGCGCGATCGCCGCGGCGCGCCTGGCCGGCGTCCCGCTCGTGCTCGCGGGCGTCATCCAGCCCGGCCAGGAGGCGTTCTTCGCCGCGGAGATCGCGCCGCACATCGACGGCGACCGGGTGCGCTTCGTCGGCGAGGTGGGCGGTGCGGTCAAGCGCGGGCTGTTCGCGGGCGCGCGCGGGCTGCTGATGCCGATCCGCTGGGAGGAGCCGTTAGGCATGGTGATGATCGAGGCGCTCGCCTGCGGGACGCCGGTGATCGCGTTCGCCGAGGGCGCGGCACCGGAGGTGGTGGTCGACGGCGTGACCGGCTTCCTCGTCGCCGACGAGGCCGCGATGGCCGCGGCGGTCGCGCGGCTGCCGGCGCTGGAGGCCCGCGCCTGCCGCGCCTGGGTCGTCGAGCACTGCGACGCCGACGTCGTGGCGAGCGCGCACGCCGACCTCTACCGCGCGGTCGCCCTGCTGCATGCCTGAGCGCACCGTCAGCGTCCTGGAGGGCAGCACGTTCGTCGTCGGCGACCGCAGCGGCGACGTCCGCCCCGGCGGCGGGCGCGAGCACGGGTTCTTCTCCGACGACACGCGCTTCGTCTCGCGCTGGGCGCTGAGCGTCGACAGCACGCCGCTGACGCTCCTGGGCCTCGACCAGACCGAGCACTTCCTGGCCCAGTTCTTCCTGACGCCCGAGGTCGGGCCCGCCGAGACCGCGCCGTACTCGGTCATGCGCCGGCGGCTGCTCGACGAGGTCTGGATCGAGGAGCTGACGATCGTCAGCCACCGCCACGAGCCCAGCGAGATCGTCGTGCGGCTGGAGGTCGACACCGACTTCGCCGACCTCTTCGAGGTCAAGGACGGCACGGACGCCGACCGCGACGTCACGTGGCACCACGACGACGAGGGCACGCTGACGCTCAGCTACGAGCGCGACGCGCTGCGCCGCGCGGTCGAGGTCCGGACCAGCCCGCCCGCGCGGCTCACGCGCGGCGGCTTGGCCTACGCCTTGCTGCTGGCGCCCGGGGAGAGCTGGACGGCGCGCTTCACCGTGACGCCGTGCTCGGCGCAGCCGGGCGCGACGTTCAAG
>JAOPZD010000639.1 GCA_025964295.1 Conexibacter sp. | reverse complement strand
CCGGCGCAGGCCGACCTTCGCGCCCGCGCGGGCGCGCAGGCCCAGCGCGACCGCCTCGCGCGCCGTGGCCATCGCGGCCTCGAGCTCCTCGTCGCGCTCGCCGGCGACCGGCCAGTCGGTCAGGTGGACCGAGCCCACCGAGCCGTCCAGGTTGTCGTAGATCTCGTCGGCGATGAACGGCGTGAACGGCGCCAGCAGCTGGCTGACGGTCAGCAGGCACTCGCGCAGCGTCGCGAAGGCCCGCGCGTCGCCCTCCCAGAAGCGGCGCCGCGAGCGGCGCACGTACCAGTTGGACAGGTCGTCGACGAACGTCGCGATCTCGCGCGCGCTGGCCGTCGCGTCGAACGCGTCCAGGCGCTCGGTGACGCTCGTGACCGTCGCGCTCAGCCGCGAGAGCACCCAGCGGTCCAGGTCGGTCGGCGGGGCGGGCTCGCGGGCCAGCACCTCGTCGCCGTCGGCCGCGTTCTCGTAGAGCACCAAGAACCCGTAGGTGTTCCACAAGGTGTTGAGGAACAGCCGGACGCCCTCGGCGATCGTCTCCTCCGAGAAGCGGTAGCCGTCCCACGGCTGCTTGGAGGAGAAGAAGTACCAGCGCAGCGCGTCGGCGCCGAAGCGATCGAGCACCGAGAACGGGTCGACGACGTTGCCCTTGGACTTCGACATCTTCTGGCCGTCCTCGTCGAGGATCAGGCCGAGGCAGACGACGTCCTTGTAGGGCGACTCGTCGAACAGCAGCACCGAGACCGCCAGCAGCGAGTAGAACCACCCACGCGTCTGGTCCAGCCCCTCGCAGACGAAGTCCGCCGGCCACGCGTTCTCGAAGCGGTCCTGGTTCTCGAACGGCGCGTGCCACTGGGCGAACTGCATCGCGCCCGAGTCGAACCACACGTCGATGACCTCGGGGACGCGGCGCATGACTTTGCCGCTGGTCGGCGAGGTGAAGGTGACGTCGTCGACGTAGGGGCGATGCGGGTCCTCGAGCTTGACGCCGGAGAGCTGCTCGAGCTCCTCGAAGGACCCGATGACGTGGATCTCCTCGCCGTCCTCGGAGCGCCACACCGGCAGCGGCGTGCCCCAGTAGCGCTCGCGCGACAGCGCCCAGTCGACGTTGTTCTCCAGCCAGCGGCCGAAGCGCCCGTGCTTGACGTGCTCGGGGTGCCAGCCGACGGACTCGTTGGCGGCCAGCAGCCGCTCCTTGACCTGCGAGGTCGCGATGTACCACGACGGCTTGGCGTAGTAGATCAGCGGCGTGCCGCAGCGCCAGCAGTGCGGGTAGGAGTGCTCGTACTCCTGGGCGCGCAGCAGCCGGCCGCGGGCGCGGAGGTCCTCGACCAGGTCGGCGTCGGCGTCCTTGACGAAGCGCCCCTCGTAGCCCTTGATGCGCTCGTCGTAGGTGCCGTCCAGCCGGACGGGGTTGACGACCTTCAGGCCGTACTGCGCGCCGAGGCGGAAGTCGTCCTCGCCGAAGGCGATCGCGGTGTGCACCAGGCCCGTGCCGTCCTCGGCGGTGACGAAGTCGCCGAGCAGGACCGTGTGCCCGCGCTCGCCGTACTCCTCGCCCTTGATGTAGGAGAACGGCGGGTCGTAGCGGACGCCGTCCAGCGCCGCGCCGGGGAACTTGGCGAGGATCTGGACCTGGGTGTCGGTGCCCAGCACGCGCTCCACCAGGGCCTCGGCCAGCACGACCGGCGCCTCCAGGGCACCCGTCTTGGCCCGCACGTAGGTGAGCTCGGGATCGACCGCCACCGCCGCGTTGGAGACCAGCGTCCATGGCGTGGTCGTCCACACCAGCAGCTCGTCGCCGGCCTGGACCGGCCCGCCGTCCTCGGCGACCGGGAAGCGGACGTAGACCGACGGGTCGATGACGTCCTTGTAGCCCAGCGCGAGCTCGTGCGACGACAGCGCCGTGCCGCAGCGCGGGCAGTAGGGCACCACCTTGTGGCCCTCGTAGAGGAGGCCCTTGTCGTGGATCTGGCGCAGCGCCCACCACACCGACTCGACGTAGGTGGCGTCCAGCGTCCGGTAGGCGTCGTCGAGGTCGACCCAGAAGCCGATCCGCTCGGTGAGCCGGTTCCAGTCCTCGAGGTACTCGAACACCGACTCGCGGCACTTGCGGTTGAACTCCGCGATCCCGTAGGCCTCGATCTCGTGCTTGTTGTGGAGGCCGAGCTGCTGCTCGACGTTGATCTCCACCGGCAGGCCGTGCGTGTCCCAGCCGCCCTTGCGCTCCACGAGGTGGCCGCGCATCGTCTTGAAGCGCGGGTAGATGTCCTTGAACGCGCGCGCCAGGACGTGGTGGACGCCCGGCATGCCGTTGGCCGTCGGCGGACCCTCCCAGAAGACCCAGCGATCCGCGCCCTCGCGGTTGCGCAGCGACTCGGCGAAGACGTCGCGCTCGCGCCAGCGGGCGAGCACCTGCTCCTCGAGCTGGGGGAAGGACTGGTTGGAGTCGACGGGACGGCGGGCCATGGGAGCGGCCCAGGATATGCGCTCGCGCCGCGGCGCCTACGCAGCCAGCTTGCGGCAGATGCTGGCGAGCATCTTCTTCTCGGCCTCGTCGAGCACCGCGAAGGCGTCCGTCACCCGCTGGGTGTGCTCCGGGACCAGGCGGTCGACGAGCTCGCGGCCCTGCATGGTCAGCCGGACCGATGCCGCGCGGCGGTCGTGCGCCAGCCGGAAGCGCTGGACCATGCCGCGGGTCTCGAGCGTCGTGACGACCTCGGTCGCGTTGGCCTTCGACGTGCGCAGCCGGGCGCGCAGCGCGCGCAGCTCGAGCTCGCCGCCGTGGGACGACAGCACCATCAGCACCGAGAACCCGGAGGACGACAGGCCCTCGCGCTCGAGGTCGGACGCCAGCCGGCGCCGGACGCTCGACTCGGCGAGCAGGAGGGACTCCAGCGCGTCGTGCGCGAGGGGATCGGCCAGCTGGGAGGTGGTCATCGCGCGGCCATCATGCCGCGCGGGTCGGACGGCTCCGAACCGTCCGGCCAGGCGGGCGTCTACAGGCCGATGGCCGTCGACGGCCCGCGGGCGAAGCGGCCCGAGGAGCCACGCGCGTCGAGCCGCGCCAGAACCGCCTCGCGGGCGGCCAGCGGCGTGCTCGGCAGCGCCTCGACCGTGCTGCTGCCCGCGTGCGGGATCGCGTCGCGGTAGTCGAGGATCGCGACGTCCTCGCCCGCCACGCGGCGGGCGGTGAAGACCAGGCGGCCGAGCGCGTCGAGCGACGCGCCGTGGCCGGTGAGCACGACCGCGCGCGGGTCCAGCGCGGTGATCGCGTGGCCGATGCGGCTCGGGTCGGCGTCGGCGGTGAGCGTCAGGGTGCGCAGGCCGGCGCGGCGCAGGACGAGCTCCAGCGCCTGGGCCTGCAGGGCCTCGGCCTCCGGGGGACGGCTGGCGTCGAAGACCAGGACGCCCTCGGCGCGCGACGCGGGGGGCGAGACGCGCTGCGTCGCGGCCAGCCAGCCGGTCGCGTAGCGCCAGGCGAAGCCGTACTCGGGCGTCTGGGGCTGGTTGTGGGCCGGCGCCATCGCCTCGACGGACGGCAGCAGCACCTCCTCGATCGTGCGCTCCACCGAGCGCACGGTGAGGCTCTCCTCGATCAGGCGGTTGGCGCCGTCCTCGTCGAAGCGGCCGAAGGCGGACTGCAGCCGCGCCGGGGACGCCGGGCCGGAGCCGCGCTCACGGGCGACGGACACCGCGGACGAGATGTTCTGCGTCTCCTCGAAGGCCGCACGCAGCGCCTCGATCTCGGCCAGGTCGAACTGGCGATGCCCGCCGGCGGTCCGCTTGGGCTCGGGGAAGCCGAAGCGGCGCTCCCAGGAGCGCAGCGTGTTGGGGCTGACGCCAAGCATCGCCGCCGCCGCGTTGGTCCGGATAGAGCCACCCATGTCCAGACAGTCTTCGCCTTTTGGTGAGGTTGGGGCAACTTGCGCAAGGTCCGGTGCAGGACGGATGCCGTCTTGCACGGGGAGGACCCGCTGCGCGAGCGCCGACGGGTCAGACCGTCCCGAGGACGATCAGGGCGCCTTCCGGCGGCCCGCAGCTGCCGACGCGCGCGGCGTACCGGACGCCGAACTCGTCGGTGGGACGGACGACGATGTTGTGGGGCGCGGCGAAGCTGACCGCGGTCGCGGTGGCGACGATGCCCTGCAGCAGGCCCTCGCCGTCGCCCGCCTCGGCGTCGGCGGGCTCGAGGAAGTCGCCGACGTGGCGGTGGATGGCCTGGGGCTCGTCGACGCCCAGCAGGCGCTCGGCGCCCCGCGAGAGGCCGCAGACCTTCAGCTGGCGGTCGACGATGACGAAGGCCTCGCCCTTGCGCGGCGCGAGGTCGGCGCCGGCGCTGATGACGACGCCGAGGCCGCACAGCGCGCAGACGCGCGAACGGGCGGCCATGGGGGTGGGGGGCGCCTGACCGCAGTGGCCGCAGAAGCTGACGACCGGGACCGGATCAGTGGGCGGATCCGGTACGAGGCGGAGGAGCGGACGGACGGAGCTCAAGCGGGATCCTCCTCGGCCTTACGCGGACATCCGGCGCGGGGTGGGCGCCTGATTGCTGGTGTCGTCGAACTCCAGGGAGCCCTCGCCGGTCTCCTGGCGGCCGCCGCCCTCGACGACGTCGAGCAGCTGGCTCGCGGCGAGGGTGGGTGCCCCCGCCAGATGCCGTGCGCCGGTCGTGCGCGTGCGATCGCCGCGGCCGGAGCGGTGGAACAGCAGCACCGGCAGCGCGCCGGCGGCCGAGCGCACGCGGTAGGCCCAGCGCGCGACGTCGTCGTCGACCTCCTCGCCACCGGCGATGACGACCACCCGCGGCGCGTAGGCCGCCAGGACGTCGCCGAGCCCGGCGAGGCCGGTGACCGGCAGCGTCACCGTGCGCAGCCCGACGCGGGTGGTGCAGAGCTCCAGCGCGCGGAGCGCCAGGGCGTCGGCGTCGAGCTGGTCGCGCGTCGCGTCGCCGATCAGGATCGACGGCCGCGACGAGGGCGGCGGCGACAGGCGCTGCGCGCGCAGGAGCCACTCGCCGGCCCAGCGGGCGGCCAGCGCCCATGGCGCGGAGTCGGTGCCGTGACGGTCGCCGATCTCCTCCAGCGACGGCAGCAGCACCTCCTCCACCGACCGCTCGACGGAGCGCAGCGCGAGGGCGCCCTCCATCGCGGCGTCGGCGCGCTCGAGCTCGTAGGCCGCGAGGGCGCCGACGAGCACGTGCGTGTCGGCGGCGACCGACTCCCGCGCACGCGAGATGGCCGACGAGATCGACAGCCCCTCCTGGAGCGCGTCGCGCAGCGCGGCGATCTCCCCGTGCGTGTAGAGGCGGTGCTTCCCGGGGGAGCGCTGTGGCTTGGGATAGCCGAAACGCCGCTCCCACGCGCGGAGCGTGTTGGGGCTGACGTTCAGGACGGCAGCCGCTTCAGAGGTCTTCAGCGTGCGCAAGGCCGTTCAACGGGATCACGGCGTACAGCTTTAGTCCCGCCTGATGGCCAAAGTGCATCGATTTTGCGCAACTTCCCGTGCAGAGCCACGGAGCCAGCTTACGCTCGCCGCCCGTTATCCGTCCACTTTCCTTCACGGGAGGCTCGTCATGAACAACCTCAAGCTGCGCGCCCTGCCCTACGCCGGGGTCCTCGCTGTCGTCGCGTCCATGGCCGGGTACTTCGGCGGCCGGTAGCCCCGGCGCATAGACCCTCGGGGAGGCGCCCGGTAGCGTCTCCCCCCGTGAGCGGCTCGGAAGTGGTGCAGCGGCCGCAGTTGGCGGCAGGCATCGCGCTTGGAGGCATGGGCGTGGGAGCGGCGATCGCCGTCGCGTCTCCCGGCACCCTCGGCGACCCGCTCTTCGCCGTCCTGCTGGCCTGCGCGGTCGTCTCGCGCCTCGTCGCGGTCGACGTCCAGCAGCGGATCTTCGTCTCGGGCTCGTTCCTGTGCGGCATGCTCGCCGCAGCCTTCCTCGGCCCGGCGGCGGCGTTCATCATCCCGGTGGCCTCCGAGCTCGTCGGATGGTCGATCGAGCGCTACCGGCGGACCCCGCTGCTCATCAACCTCGGCTGCAGCGCGGCGCCGACCGTCCTGGCCGCGCTCGTCTTCCAGCAGCTCGACCTCGACCAGGAGAGCGCGGCGTTCGCCGCCGTGCTGGCCGGCTCGAGCCTCGTGGTGATCGTCTTCAACGCCGAGGTCGTCTCGCGCCTGATGGCGATCCTCGACGGCCTGGCGCTCGAACGCCGCCTGATCGTGTCCTCGGAGCTGATCCCGACCCTCGTGCTCAACATCGCCCTGGTCACCGCCATCGGCGCCGTGTACGCGCAGACGGGCTTCGCGGTCATCGCGCTCGTCCTCGTCGCGCTGCTGGCGTTCACCTACATGACGCGCCTGGTCATGACCGCGCGCGAGCGGACCAAGGAGTACGCCAACCTCTCGTGGGGCGTCCTGAGCGGCCTGATCCGGACGCTCGACGCCCGCGACCACCGCGCCGCCCGCCATTGCGCCGCGGTCGCCCGGTTCGCGCGCGACATCGCCGGCCACGTCGGGATGTCCGAGCGGGACCAGGAGCTCGCCCACACGGCGGGCCTCCTGCACGACATCGGGCGCTTCGCGCTGAGCGACCGCGTGATGGAGCGCGGCGTCGTGCTGACCGACGACGACTGGACGGCGATCCGCCGCCACCCCGAGCTCGGCGCCGAGATGCTGCGCGACATCGGCGTCTATGGCCCGCTGAGCGAGATCATCGTCGCCCACCACGAGCGGCCCGACGGCAAGGGCTACCCGCACCACCTGACCGCGGGCGAGATCCCGGAGATCGCCAAGATCATCGCGGTGGCCGAGGTCTACGACACGCTCACGGCGCCCGACACCTACCGGACGCGGCTGTCGTCGTTCGAGGCGCTGACCGAGCTGCGCCGCGTCGCGGGCAAGCAGCTGGACGCCGGCTACGTCGAGGCGCTCGCCGAGCTGCTCGCGGGCCAGGGCACCGACTACCGGCACGCGGACGCCGCCGACTACGACCAGGAGCTGGCGATCGAGCGGCGGATGAACCAGGCAGCAGGCGGCTAGCACCGCCGGCGCGCTGCCGCCCGGCGCTACTCGTCGGCGGCGAGCGGCAGGTCGTCCCCGCCGGCCTCCGCGGCGGCGTCGCGCACGAAGCGCCCGCCACTGCTCGTTCGCTCCTCCAGCGAGGAGACGAACTCGTCGAGCTCCCCGACGGGGAAGCGGCGCTGGCCGCCCGGCGTCCGGTAGCCGCGCAGGTAGCCCATGTCGGACCAACGGCGGACGGTCGAGAGGGAGACTCCGAGGTGACGGGCCGCCTCCGACGTGGTGAGGCCGAGGCGACTCGTGTGCGTGGACCGCGTCATGAACAGCAGTGTTGTGCCACGACGGCCTATTCGGGGCGGTCCACGCGGCTTTGCGCAGGTTTCGGCGTGCTGTGCTGCCGATAGCGCATCGTCTGAGAGCATTCCTGCCTCCATGGGCAGGCTCGACGACCTCGATCTCTCGCTGAAGCTCAAGCGCCGTGAGCAGGACGAGCGCCTCGCGCGCTCCGGACGGCGGCTCGCGCAGCTGCGCCTCGCGCTCGGCGGCAAGCTCCACCCCGACGACCCGCTCGGCCCGGCGCTGATCGTCGTCATGGAGGGCTGGGACGCGTCCGGCAAGGGCGGCGCGATCAAGCGCCTGCTCGCCCCGCTGGACTCGCGCCACGTGCGCGTCGCGTCCTACGCGGCGCCGACGCCCGACGAGAAGCGCCATCACTACCTCCAGCGCTTCTGGGCCGCGCTGCCGGGCTGGGGCGGGATGACCGTCTATGACCGCTCCTGGTACGGCCGCGTCCTGGTCGAGCGCGTCGAGGGCTTCGCGACCGAGGAGCAGTGGCGCCGCGCCTACGGCGAGATCGTGGAGTTCGAGCGCACGCTGGCCGCCGAGGGCGCGATCTTCGCCAAGTTCTGGCTGCACGTCTCCCCCGAGGAGCAGCTGCGCCGCTTCGAGCGCCGCCAGCACGACCCGCTGAAGGCCTGGAAGATCACCGAGGAGGACTGGCGCAACCGCGAGAAGCGGCCCCAGTACACCGAGGCGGTGGAGGAGATGCTGGCCCGCACCGACACCCAGGAGGCCCCGTGGCTCCTGGTCGAGGCGGAGTCGAAGCGCTTCGCGCGCGTCAAGGTGATGGAGTGTGTGATCGAGCAGATCGAGCGTGGGTGCGCCGCGCGCGGGTTCGAGCTGCCGGAACCCCTCGAACCGGAGACGAAGGCATGAGCTACGTCCACACCGAGCGCGTGCGCTTCGGCGACCTCGACGCGATGCGCCACCTCAACAACGTGGTCTTCCTGCGCTACTTCGAGACCGCCCGGATCGCCTACCTGCGCGAGATCGTCCCCAGCCACGACCCGGCGCACCCCGAGAACGACGAGTTCGGGCTGATCTTCGCCGAGTGCCACATCAACTACCGCTCGCCGGTGCACTTCGACGAGGAGGTCGCGGTGGCGTGCTCGATCGGCAACGTCAAGCGCTCGTCGTTCCGCGTGGAGTTCGACATGCGCGTCGGCTCGCGGCTGGTCGCCGAGGGCTACGGCGTCCTGGTCGGGTTCGACTACAAGAGCCAGCAGGCTGCCCAGCTGCCCGACGAGCTGCGCGAGACGCTCGAGACCGAGGCCGGCGTCACGGCGACGCAGTAGCGCCGACGACGACCCAGCGGCGCCCGAGGTAGCGGGCGCCGATGGTGGCCAGCCGCGCGACCATCAGCGCGTCGATGCCCCACCAGACGCCGGTGACGCCCCAGCCGTAGTGCAGCGACAGCAGCGCGATCGGGACGAAGACGCCGAGGGCGCTGAAGGCCATCGCGTAGGCCAGGTAGCGGGTGTCGCCGGCGCCGAGCAGGATCCCGTCCAGCGCGAAGACCAGCGCCCCGATCGGCTGCATCAGCGCGAACAGCGGCCACAGCTCGTGGGCGCGGGCGATGACCGCCGCGTCGGAGCTGAACGCGCGCGGCAGCAGGTCGCGGGTGGCGAGCAGGCCGGCGGCCATGACGATCCCGCCGGCGAGCGACCACATGCACATGCGGCGCGCCGCGGCGACGGCGCCCGCCGCGTCCCCGGCGCCGAGCAGGCGGCCGACCAGGACCTGGCCGGCGATCGCGATGGCGTCGAGCACCAGGGCGAGGAAGATGAAGACCTGGAAGGCGATCTGGTGGGCGCCGAGGCTGTCGGACCCGACGCGGGCCAGGACGGCGCCGGCGATGACGAAGGCCAGCAGCAGCGAGCCGGTGCGGACGACGATGTGGCCGCCCATGCGGGCGAGGCCCTCGAGCTGCCGCGCGTGCGGCCGCCGCGAGGTCGCGGGGGCCTTGAGGAGGTGGATCGCGAACGCCGCGCCCATGCCGGCCTGCGCGACGACCGTCCCGGCGGCGCTGCCGTCCATCCCCCAGCCCAGGACGTACACGAACACCAGCTCGAGCACGATGTTGATGGCGTTGGCGACGACCACGACGATCAGCGGGGAGCGCAGGTTGCCGACCCCGCGCAGGTAGCCCTGGGCCGCGAGCGCGACGAGCGCGCACGGCAGGCCCAGCGCGCTGATCCGCAGGTAGCGGGCGGCGAGGTCGGCAACGTGGCCCTCGCCCCCGACGAGCGTCATCAGCGGGCCGGCGAGGGCGACGACCGCGATGACCAGCGCCAGGCCGATGCCGAGCGCGAGCCACAGCGCCTGGGCCGCGATCTCGCCGGCGCGCGCCTCCTCGCCGGCGCCGTGCAGCCGCGCGACCTGCGCGGTCGTCCCGTAGGTCAGGAAGTTGCACAGCGCGACGACGGCGCTGAGGACGCTGCCCGCGAGGGCGAGCGCCGCGAGCTGCGGCGTCCCGAGATGGCCGACGATCGCGGTGTCGGCCAGCAGGTAGAGCGGCTCGGCGGCCAGCGCGCCCAGCGCGGGGACCGCGAGCCGCAGGATCTCGCGGTCGATGGTGGCTCGGCCCTGCACCGAGGTCACTCTACGATGAGGGCGATGAGGCGCTCCGCCGTCCTCGCCGTGAGCCTCGCGCTCGCCTTCGGGGCGTGCACGAAGGAGTCGCCCCCCATGCCCAGCACCTGCATCGACACCGGCCGGGACGGCTACGAGCGCGCGCTGGCCGCCGTGCCCGGCGACGTCCGGCTGCCCGGCGGCGTGGCGATCTCGACGTGCCTGGAGCGCGTGCGGACCGACGCGGAGCTGCAGAACCTGGGCGCGGTCGTGCACAGCACGGCCGAGGCGCTGGCGGAGCAGGCGCGCGGGGGCGGCGCGGCGGCGGTCGAGGCCGCGCGGCGGCTGGGCTTCCTCAGCGCCGCGGTGTCGGTGGGCGCGGGGCGCTCGAACGGGATCGCGGCCGAGCTGGCGCGGCGCGTGGAGACGACCGGGATCGGCGTGGCCGACGGCCC
>JAOPZD010000613.1 GCA_025964295.1 Conexibacter sp. | reverse complement strand
GCGGCGCCCGCCTCGCGCCCGACGGCGGCGAACGTCACCCCGCCCACCCCGGCGCGCGCCAGCACGCGCTCGGCGGCGTCCAGGAGCGCGTCGTCGGCGTGCGTGCGTGGACGTCCGGCCATGGCCTCGCTAGATTAGCGAACATGCATTCGGAAATGGAGGAGCGCCTGCGCGAGGCCCGCAACTACTGGCTGGGCACGACGCGCGCCGACGGCCGCCCGCACGCGATGCCGATCTGGGGCGTCTGGCTGGACGGCGCGCTGTGGTTCGGCACCGGGCTGGAGTCGGTCAAGGGCCGCAACCTGCTGCGCGACCCGCGGGCGACCGTCCACCTGGAGAGCGGCGACGACGTCGTGATCCTCGAGGGCGCCGCCGCGCGCGCCGAGAGCGACGCCGCCTACGCCGCGTACGCCGCCAAGTACGACATGCCGGCCTCGGCGGAGTCGTTCGCCGCCCTCCCGCAGGTCGGCGCGCTGTTCCGCTTCGCCCCCACCGTCGCGCACACCTGGCTCGAGTCCTCCTTCGAGGACAGCCGCGCGACGTACCGCCTCGGCTAGCCGGCGGGCTCGTCGTCCTCGTCGAGCGCCTCCGCCTCGGCCTCCTCGGCCTCGGCGTCCTCGGCGGGCGTCAGGTCCGCCGCCGCCGGGTCCGCGGCGTCGCCCTCGATCGGCGTCTCCGGGCCCTCGTCGTCGTCGAGCTCCTCCGTCGTCGGCGGCGTCGACCCCGCCCGTGCCTCGCCCGCGCGCAGCAGCCGCTCGCGCAGGTCCGCCTCCTCCTCGGGCGACGGGTCCCACTCGGCGACGTCGGGCAGGTCGTCCAGCGACGCCATGCCGAAGAGCTTCAGGAACAGCGAGGTCGTCCGGTAGAGCACCGCGCCGAACGGCGAGCGCCCGGACTCCTCGATCAGCCCGCGCTCCAGCAGCGTCCCCGCGGCCGAGTCGGCCGACACGCCGCGGATCCGTGTGATCTCCGGCCGCGAGACGGGCTGCAGGTAGGCGACGATCGCCAGCGTCTCGGCCTGCGCGGGCGACAGCGGCGGCGTCCGCGGCTTGGAGAGCAGGCGCCGCGCGGCCGCCTCGGTGTCGGGCGCCGTCGCCAGCGTCCAGCCGCCGGCCAGCTCGCGCAGCTCCAGCCCCCGCGCGCCCGGCGCGAACTGCTCGCCGAGCTCGACGAGCGCCGCGGCCAGCGCCTCCTCCTCGCACTCGCACGCGGCCAGCAGCTCGGTCTCGGTGACCGGCTCGGCCGAGAGGAAGAGGAGCGCCTCGACCGTCCGTGCGAGATCGCTCACGCCGCGGCGCCCGCGGCGGCCCCGGCGCTCGCACCCGCGCCGGCCGCGCCCGTGCGGATCTCGATCTCGCCGAACGGCTCGTCCTGCGCCCAGGTCGCCTCGCCCTGCTTGTAGAGCTCCAGCAGCGCGAACAGCGTCACGCAGACCGTCACGCGATCGGCGCCGCGGACCGCGTCCTCGAACGTCGTCCGCCCCGCGCCGCGCAGCAGCCGCCGCAGGTGCGACAGGCGATCGGCGACGGTCACGCGCGGGATCGTCAGGTGGCGGATGTCGACGCGCGGCGGCAGCGCCAGCAGCGCGCCGATCGCCCGCCCCAGGCGCGCCGGCCGGTAGACGGCCTCCATGTCGACGATCTCGGTCGTCTGCATCCCCTTGGGCAGCGGCGCGCTGCGGAAGCGCACGCCGTCCTCGGAGTGGAGCTTCTCGATCAGGTGCAGGGCCGCGCTGCGGTAGCGCTTGGCCTCGAGCATCCGCGCCAGCAGCTCCTCGGCCGCGACGTCGGGCTCGAAGTCCAGCAGCTCCTCGTCCTCGCGCGGCAGCATCAGGCGCGACTTGAGCTCCAGCAGCGCGGCGATCAGCACCAGGAACTCGGTGGCGACCTCGAGGTCGAGCTCGCCGCGCGACTCCAGCACGTCGATGTAGGAGAGGACGACGTCGGCCAGGTCCACCTCCAGCAGGTCGACCTCCTCGCGGAGGACCAGCGTCAGCAGGAGGTCGAACGGGCCGGTGAAGACCTCGAGGTCGAGCTCGAGCTCGGCGACCAGGGTGCTCATACCGGCCAGACCGTAGCGGCCGGCCCCGACGCCCACGCCGCGAAGGCCCGCATTCTGCGGAGATTCAGCGCCGCGGGCCGACGCCGATCGCAGCGCGCACGTCGGCCAGCACCGGCCGGGTGATCGCCCGCGCCTTCTCGGCCCCCGCGGCGAAGATGTCCTCCAGCGCGTCCTCGTCGGCGCGCAGCTCGGTGTAGCGGTCGCGGACCGGGTCCAGCAGCGCGTTGACCGCGTCGGCGGTGGCGACCTTGAGGTCGCCGTAGCCGCGCGCGCCGGCCAGCGAGGCCTGGGCCTCCTCGACCGTCGTCCCGCGCGCGGCCGCGAGGATGTCGAGGAGGTTCGAGACGCCCGGCTTGCCGCGGTCGCGCGCGATCACCGGCGGGTCGTCGGAGTCGGTCACCGCCCGCTTGAACTTCTTCTCGACGGCCTTGGCGTCGTCCAGGACGTAGACGGTCCCCTCCGGGGTCCCGGCCGTGGTCGACATCTTCGACGTCGGGTCCTGGAGGTCCATGATCCGGGCGCCGACCGCGGGGATCTTCAGCTCCGGGACGACGAGCACCTCGCCGAAGCGGTCGTTGAAGCGCTGCGCGACGTCGCGCATCAGCTCGACGTGCTGGCGCTGGTCGTCGCCCACCGGGACCTCGTCGGCGCGGTAGGCCAGGACGTCGGCGGCCATCAGCACCGGGTAGGTGAAGAGATCGGCGGAGACGAGGTCGCGCTGGCGCGCCGACTTCTCCTTGAACTGATGCATCCGGTTGAGGTCGCCGTGCGCGGTGACCGCGCCCATGTGCCACGCCAGCTCGGTGTGCTCGGGCACGTCGCTCTGGCGGATGAAGATCGAGCGCTCCGGGTCCAGCCCGGCCGCCAGGAGGATGGCCGCGGTGTCATAGACCCGCTCGCGCATCTCCTCGGGCTGCCACGGCACGGTCATCGCGTGGAGGTCCACGACGCAGTAGATCGCCACGTCGCCGGCGTCCGCCGCCCGCTGCTGGCCCTCCACGTACTGGACGATCGCCCCGATGTAGTTGCCGAGGTGCTTTCGTCCGGTGGGCTGGATCCCACTGAAGATGCGCATCGCGCGGGAGTCTATGAAGCGCCCGCCCCGGGTAGCCGCGTGACGTGGACCCCGTCAGCCGGACCCCGACCAAGCCGATCGACTACGCCACGCTCAGCGCGGGCTACGGGGCGCTGACCGGAGCGCTGCTCGTGGCGGCGCGCGCGCGGGTCGCGGAGCCGATCCGGCCCGGCGAGCTGCCGGTGATGGGCCTCGCGACGTTCGCGCTGGCCAAGCTCGTCGCCAAGGAGAAGGTCGACTCGTGGGTGCGCGAGCCGTTCCTGGAGGAGAAGCCCGACGGCGAGCGGCGGCCGAAGGGCACGCGGCTGCGCTACGCGGTCGGCGAGCTGCTGAGCTGCACGCGCTGCGTGGGGTCCTGGAGCGCGCTGGGCCTGGTCGGGATGCGGCTGCTGCGGCCGCGCGAGGCGCAGGTCGTGCTGCCGGTGCTGGCGCTGGCGGCGGCCAACGACTGGCTGCAGTCGGGCTTCACCGCGCTGTGCGCGGAGGCCAACCAGGCCCAGCAGCGCGCCGACGCGCCGCCGCCCGAGGCGGGCGACGGCACCAACGTGACGCGCTTCGAGCGCCCCCACCACCCCCACCCCGCGTCGAGGGACGACTGAACCACCGACAGCGTGGTTGAGTCGTCCCTCGATGGCTCGCGCGCGCCGCTAGAGCGGCTGGCGGATGACCGGGTTCTTCGCCGCCGCCGCCTCGTCGAGGCGACGGACGGGCGTCGTGTAGGGCGCGTTCTGCGCGATCTGCGGGTCGTCGCCGGCCTCGGCGAGGATCTTCGCGATCGCCTCGGAGAAGCCGTCGAGGGTCTCGCGGGTCTCGGTCTCGGTCGGCTCGACCAGCAGCGCCTCGTCGACCAGGAGCGGGAAGTAGACCGTCGGCGGGTGGTAGCCGTGGTCGAGCAGCCGCTTGGCCAGATCCAGCGTCTTGATGCCGAGGTCCTTCTTCATCGGCGACCCGCTGAGCACGAACTCGTGCATGCACAGCTCCCCGAAGGCCAGCGGCAGCTTGTCGGCCACGCCGTGCTCCTTGAGCTTGGCCAGCAGGTAGTTGGCGTTCAGCACCGCCGTCTCCGACGCGTCCGTCAGCCCCTCGGCCCCGAGCGAGCAGATGTAGGCGTAGGAGCGCACGAAGCACCCGTAGTTGCCCTGGAACCCGCGCAGCCGGCCGATCGACTTCTCATAGCCGTGGTCGTCGAGGTCGAAGACCTCGTCCTCGCCCCGCACGATCCGCGGGTTCATCAGGTACGGCTTCATGCGCTCGGACACCGCGATCGGCCCGGACCCCGGACCGCCGCCGCCGTGGGGCTGCGTGAACGACTTGTGCAGGTTGAAGTGCACGATGTCGAAGCCCATGTCGCCCGGGCGCGCCTTGCCCATGATCGCGTTGAGGTTGGCGCCGTCGTAGTACAGGGTCGCCCCCACGTCGTGGACGATCTTGGCGATCTCGGTGATGTTGGGGTCGAACACGCCCAAGGTGTTGGGGTTGGTCAGCATCAGGCAGGCGACCGTGTCGTCGGCCTTGGCCCGAAGGTCGTCGAGGTCGACGCCGCCGTCGGGGTTGGTCCCGACCTTGACCACCGTGAAGCCCGCCATCGTCACCGTCGCCGGGTTCGTCCCGTGCGCGGTGTCCGGCGTCAGGACCTTCGTCCGGACCTGCCCGCGGTCCTCGTGGAACGCGCGCGTCAGCAGGACGCCGGCCAGCTCGCCGTGCGATCCGGCGCTCGGCTGCAGCGAGACGTGCGGCAGGCCGCTCACCTCGCCCAGCGCGCGCTCCAGGTTGTACATCAGCTCCAAGGCGCCCTGCGAGCGCTCCGGCGCCTGCAGCGGGTGCAGCCGCGAGTGCCCGGCCAGCGACGCCACCCGCTCGTGCAGGCGCGGGTTGTGCTTCATCGTGCACGACCCGAGCGGGTAGAAGCCCGTGTCGAGGTCGAAGTTGCGCCGCGAGAGCCGGACGTAGTGGCGCACGAGCTCGGGCTCGCTGACCTCGGGCAGGCGCGCCGGCGCGTCGCGCCGGAGCTCGGGCGGCAGCAGCTTGACGCGGTCGACGTCCGGGACGTCGAGGGCCGGCGCGACGAACGCCCGCCGCCCCGCGGCGCCCTTCTCGAAGATCGTCGTCGCGCGATCGCGCTGCATCGGCGTCGCGCCCTCCGACGACACCGGCACGTCGTGGTGCGGGTGATGGCTGTCGATGCCCGGATCGGCGTGCAGCCTGTTGTCGTTGAACGTCGTCATGCCGAGACCTCCACGGCCGAGCGCTCCGCGGCGACGGCCGCGCCCAGCGCCTCGACCAGCTTGTCGATGTCGGCGCGCGACCGCTGCTCGGTCAACGCCACCAACAACCCGCCACCGAACTCGTCGTAGTCGCGCCCGAGCGCGTAGCCCGGGTTGACGCCCGCGTCCTGGCAGCGCCGGATGACCGCGTCGACGCCCGCCAGCCCGCCGACGTCCAAGGACACCGCGAACTCCCGGACGACCGGCTGCTCGTGCAACGCCGAGACGCCCTCCAGCGCGACCAGCCGCTGCCGCGCGTAGTGCGTGCGCTGCAGCAGCAGCTCGGCGAGATCCACCAGCCCCTGCTTGCCCAGCCACGTCAGGTACACCACGCCGGCCAGCGCGTTGAGCGCCTGCGCCGTGCAGATGTTCGACGTCGCCTTCTCGCGGCGGATGTGCTGCTCGCGCGTCTGCAGCGTCAGCACGAACCCGCGGCGCCCGTCGGCGTCGACGGTCTCCCCCGCGATCCGCCCCGGCATCCGCCGCAGGTAGGCCTCGGTCGCGGCGAAGAAGCCGAACGACGGGCCGCCGAAGTCCAGCCGGTTGCCCAGCGTCTGACCCTCGCCGACCGCGACGTCCACCCCGCACTCGCCGGGCGGCTTGACGATGCCCAGCGGGATCGGGTCGTACTGGCCGACGACCACGGCCGGCGACTCCTTGGCGGCGGCGGCCAGCGCCGCGGCGTCCTCCACCGCGCCGAGGAAGTTCGGCTGCTGGAAGAACACGGCGCCGGTCTCGCCGTCGATCGCGGCCGCCCACGCCTCGGCGTCCGTCACGCCGTCCTTCAACGGGACCTCGACGATCTCCGCGCCGAAGCCGTGCGCGTAGGTCGCCAGCGTCTCGCGCGAGTGCGGGTGCAGCCCGCGCGAGACCACGAACTTCGGCTTGCCGTTGGCCAGCCGCGCCAGGTAGCCGGCGGAGGCGACGGCCGACGGCCCCTCGTACACGGAGGCGTTCGAGACCGGCAGCCCCGTGAGCTCCGAGATCGCGGTCTGGTACTCGAACATCGCCTGCAGGTTGCCCTGCGAGACCTCGGGCTGGTAGGGCGTGTAGGGCGTCAGGAACTCCGAGCGCCCCAGCAGCATGTCGATGACGGCCGGGACGTAGTGGTCGTACATCCCGGCGCCGAGGAACGTGATCTCGTCCTCGGCGCTGACGTTCTTCGATGCCAGGTCTCGCAGGTGCGCGTAGACCTCCTGCTCCGGCAGGCCGGCCGGGAGGTCCAGCGGGCGCCCCAGCCGCACGTCGGCGGGGATCTGGCGGTCGAACAGCTCCTGGACGGAGCTGACGCCGATCGCGGAGAGCATCTCCGCCAGGTCGGCGTCGGTCACGGCGGTGTACTGCGTCAAGAGCGTCCTTCGGGGAGTCGAGGAAGGCGGCGCCTTCCTAGGAGAGCGTCGCCTCGTAGGCGGCGGCGTCGAGCAGGCCGTCGGTCTCCGAGCTGTCGGAGAGCTTGACCTTGACCATCCAGCCGTCGCCGTAGGGGTCGTTGTTGATGTTCTCGGGCGTGTCGCCGAGCCCGAGGTTGACCTCGACGATCTCGCCGGTCAGCGGGGCGACGACGTCGGAGACCGCCTTGACGGACTCCACCTCAGCGTAGGACTCGCCGGCGGTGACCGTCGAGCCGACCTCGGGCGGATCGAAGAACACGACCTCGCCCAGGGCGTCCTGGGCGTACCAGGTGATCCCGAAGACGGCGGTGTCGCCGTCGATGCGGGCCCAGTCGTGCTCGGGGTGGTAGAGCAGTTCGGTGGGGTAGCTCGCGTCAGCCATGGCGCGGCAGCCTACTTCTTGTAGAGGGGCTTCTTCGCGACGGTCGCGGCGCGCACGCGCCCACGGACGTCGATCTCGAGCTCGGTGCCCTCGGCCGCCTTCTCAGCGGGTACGTAGGCCATGCCGATCCCGATCTCCAGCGACGGCGACATCGTGCCCGACGTCACCTCGCCGCCGCCGACGACCGCGTTGCCCTGGCGGGCAATGCCCGAGGTCATCGTGAAGGCGACGAGCCTCTCGGCCGGGCCGGCCTCGCGCACTGAGCGCACGGCCTCGGACCCGATGAAGCCGGTGTCCTCCTTGCACGCCCAGCCGAGGCCGGCCTCGATCGGGCCGCGCTCCTCCATCAGGTCGTTGCCGTAGAGGTGGTAGTTGACCTCCAGGCGCAGCGTGTCGCGCGCGGCCAGGCCGGCCGGGACGGCGCCGCGACGGACGACCTCGTCCCAGATCATCGGCGCGTCGGCGGGGTCGCAGAGCAGCTCGACACCGTCCTCGCCGGTGTAGCCGGTCCCGCAGACCAGCACGCGCTGGCCGCGCAGCAGGCGGTGGCGGCAGGTGAAGCGGTCGGGCAGCGGGCCGTCGGCCAGCGCCTGGACGATCTCGCGCGCCTGCGGGCCCTGGACGGCGAGCATCGCGTAGCGGTTGTGCGCGTCCTCGACGGCGACGTCGAAGCCTTCCGCCTGCTTGAGGAACCACGCGAGGTCCTTCTCGTGGTTGGAGGCGTTGGTGACGGTCAGGAACCGGTCGGCGCCGAGGCGGTAGGTGAAGAGGTCGTCCAGGACGCCGCCATCCTCGCGGCACAGGAGCGAGTACTGCGCGCCCCCGGTCTGGAGCTTGGACACGTCGTTGCTCAGGAGGCGCTGCAGGAACGCCTCGGCCTCGGGGCCGGACGTCGCGATCTCGCCCATGTGGGAGACGTCGAAGACGCCGGCAGTCGCCCGCGTGGCGAGGTGCTCGGCCTTGACCCCGGCGTACTGGACGGGCATCTCCCAGCCCGCGAACGGCACGAGCTTGGCGCCCGCGGCGACGTGGCGGTCATACAGCGGGGTGCGCTTCAGCGCGGTGTCGGTGGAGGCGGCGACCACGCGGGCGAGGCTAGCAGTCGGCCTGCGCTGGGCATGATCGGAGGCCGTGGCCGTCGTGCTCTCCTGGAACGTCGCGGGCCGGGTCCGCTCGGTGCCCGCGCAGGTCGCGGCGCTGGGCACCCGCGCGGCGGACGTCGTCGCCCTGCAGGAGGTGCGGGCGAGCGCCCGCGCGGC
>JAOPZD010000566.1 GCA_025964295.1 Conexibacter sp. | reverse complement strand
GTCGCCGGCGGCCGCCGGCGCCGTTGCTGGGGCATCGCTCAGCGCCCCCCGAAGCGGCGCGTGCGGGCCTCGAACTCGTCCAGCGTGGCGTGGAACGCCTCGCGCGAGAAGTCCGGCCACAGCTCGTCGCGGAAGATCAGCTCGGAGTACGCGGCCTGCCACAGCAGGAAGTTGCTCGTGCGCTGCTCGCCGCTGGTGCGGATCACGAGGTCAGGATCGTGCATCTCCGGCGCGTACAACAACCGCCGGAAGTCCTCCTCGGTGCCGCCTTCGAAGCGCGCGGCGGCGTCGACGATCTCCGCCCGCCCGCCGTAGTTGAAGGCCACGAACAGCGTGATGCGGTCGTTCTCCGCGGTCTGCGCCTCGGCCCAGTCCATCTGCTCCAGCAGCGCGCCCGCGACCCGGTCGCGCCGGCCGATGAACCGCATTCGGACGCCCTCGTCCTTGAGCTCGGGCGTCTCGGACAGGATCCGCTGGGAGAACATGCGCATCAGCGCGGTGACCTCCTCGGCGGAGCGCGACCAGTTCTCGGTGGAGAACGAGTAGACGGTCAGCTCGCGGATGCCGAGCTCGGCCGCGTCGCGCAGCCGCGCCTTGACGACGTCGGCGCCCGCCTTGTGGCCCTCGGCGACCGGCAGGCCGCGCGCCTGCGCCCAGCGGCCGTTGCCATCGGTGATGATGGCGACGTACTTGGCCCTGCCCTCCGGGCCGCTCACACCTCGAGGATCTCTTCCTCTTTGGCCTTAAGGATCACGTCGAGCTCGGCGATCCGCGCGTCGGTGAGCTTCTGCAGCTCCTGCTCGCCGCGGCGCTCGTCGTCGGCGCCGACGTCGCCGTCGTCCTTGAGCGACTTGAGATCGTGCATGATGTCGCGCCGCACGTTGCGCACCGAGATCCGGCCGTCCTCGGCCAGGCCGCGCACGACCTTGACCAGCTCGCGCCGGCGCTCCTCGTTGAGCTCGGGGATCGAGAGGCGGATGATCCGGCCGTCGTTGCTCGGCGTGAGCCCGACGTCGGACTCCATGATCGCCTTCTCGATGACCTTGATCGACGACTGGTCGTAGGGCTGGACGGTGATCAGCCGGGCCTCGGGGACGTTGACCGTCGCCAGCTGCTTGACCGGCGTCAGCGCCCCGTAGTAGTCCACCATGATGCGGTCCAGGACGGCCGGGCTGGCGCGGCCGGTGCGCACGGAGGAGAAGGTGTTCTGAGCGGCCTGCACGGCCGCGCTCATGCGCTCGCCGGCCTCGGCCAGCAGCTCGTCGATCAGCTCGCTCATGACTCTCCCGCCTCCGGCTTCACCAGGGTCCCGACCCTCTCGCCGGACACTATCCGCTCGATGTTCTGCTCGTCGTCCATGTTGAAGACGTGGATCGGCAGCCGGTTCTCCATGCACAGCGTGAGCGCGGTCGCGTCCATCACCCGGAGTCCCCGCTGCAGCGCCTCCATGTGCGTGATCTCGGGGATCAGCTCGGCGTCGGGGTCCTCGCGCGGGTCGGCGGTGTAGACGCCCTCGACCCCGTTCTTGGCCATCAGGATCGCGTCGGCGTGGATCTCGACCGCCCGCAGCGCCGCCGCGGTGTCGGTCGTGAAGAACGGGTTGCCGGTGCCCGCCGCGAAGATCACGACGCGGCCCTTCTCGAGGTGGCGCATCGCGCGACGGCGGATGTAGGGCTCGGCGACCTCCTCGACCTTGATCGCGCTCTGCACCCGCGTGTTGACGCCCTG
Organism: Conexibacter sp.; assembly: GCA_025964295.1. Next base: position 1,312 of record JAOPZD010000566.1, on the reverse strand, counting down.
GGACTCCAGCGCGTCCTGCAGCGGCAGCGCGTTGAGCACCGTCGCGAGCATGCCCATGTAGTCCGCGGTGGCGCGGTCCATGCCGGCCGCCGCGCCCTTCATCCCGCGGTAGATGTTGCCCGCGCCGACCACGATCGCGATCTCCACGCCACGGTCGTGGACGCGCTTGATCGCGCTCGCGACGGCGCGCAGGCGCTCCGGGTCGGTGCCGTAGTCGCGGGAGCCCATGAGGGACTCCCCCGACAGCTTCAACAGGATGCGCTTGAAGACAGGATCAGCCACGACGGCGCGATCCTACGGCCCGGCGAGGCGGACCGTCGTCACTCGCCAACGGCGAAGCGCACGAAGCGCTTGATGACGACGTTCTCGCCGGTCTTGGCCGAGAGGGCGGCGCGCAGCTGCTCGATGGTCTTGCCGTCGTGCTTGTCGCCGTTGACGTGCTCCTGGTCGAGCAGGACGACGTCCTTGTACCAGGACTTCAGCTTGCCCTCGACGATCTTGGGCCGGATGGCCTCCGGCTTGTCGGCGGCCTGCTGCTCGAAGACGCGCGCCTCGGCGTCCTTGTCGGCCTGCGGGACCTCGTCCTCGTTGACGTACTTCGTCTGCGGCGAGGCGGCGATGTGCAGCGCGAGGTCCTTGGCGAACTCGATGAAGTCGTCGTTCTTGGCGACGAAGTCGGTGTTGCACTCCACCTGGACGAGCACGCCGACCTTGCCGGTGGCGTGCACGTAGGCCTGGACCGTGCCCTCGGAGGTCTCGCGACCGGCGAGCTTGCCGATCTTGTTGCCCATCTTGACGCGCAGGATCTCCTCGGCCTTGGCGGCGTCGCCGCCGGCCTCGGTGAGGGCGTTCTTGCAGTCCATCATGCCGGCGCCGGTCTTCTCGCGAAGGGCCTTGACGTCGGCAGCGCTGATCGTGGTGCTCACGGCTCTGTGCTCCGTTCGAAGAAGGTGGTTACTCGGGCTTGGCGCTGTGCGCGCCGGCGGCGCCGGGCTCCGGGGCGCCGGGCTGGCCGGCGGTCTCGGCGGGCTGGACCGACTCCGTGGACGGCGTCTGGTCAGGCGCGGCCGCCTCGTCCTTGCCCAGGACGGCGTCGGCGACGGGCGTCTCGACCGTCGACGCCGGATCCGGCGTCTGGTCCTGCGCGGGCGGCGTCGGCTGCTGCTGGCCGCCGGCGCGCGACGTCGTCTGCTCCTGGTTGGCGCTGCCGGAGGTGTGCGCGGTCGCGGCGGCCTCCTCGGCGGCCTTGGCCTCGGCGGCGGCCTGGCGGCGCGCGGCCTCCTCGGCCTCGCGACGGGCGTTCTCCTCGGCC
>JAOPZD010000491.1 GCA_025964295.1 Conexibacter sp. | reverse complement strand
GCTGGGTTCCGCCCGACGGCTTGTAGGCGTAAGCGAAGCCCTGCAGGACGGTGCCGGCGTGGTTCTTGACCGCCAGGCTCGTCACGTTGCCCGACGCGTTGGCCTGTAGCAGCTGCGTGAGGGTGCTTCCCGGGAACGTCACCGTTTGGCGCGACGTCGCGCCGCCGTTCGCTGTCGCCGCCGCGCCGGCTAGGTCGGTGTACGCGTAGCCGATCGTGTCGCAGGTCGTCGGCGTGGTCGAGCAGTCGACCGTCCCGGTCTTGGGCGACATGATCGAGATGAGGCGGTTGATGTCGTCGTAGCCGTACGTCGTCGTGCCCATCGCGTCGGTCAGTGAGACCAGGTTGCCGAGCTTGTCGTACCCGTAGCCGTTGGTCAGCGATCCCGGAAACGTCTCCGAGGTCCGTCGGTTGAGGTTGTCGTAGGCGTAGGTCGTCGTGTTGACCGTTGTCGTGCCGTTCTTCTCGACGCGCTGGGTCGGGTTGCCGTTGTTGTCGTAGGTGATCGTGAACGACTTGCCGTTGGAGTACGTGACGGATGTGACGCGATCCTCGCCGTCGTAGGTCAGCGTCGCCGTCGTTCCGAGTCCGTCGGTGACGGTCTCGACGCGGTTCTCGTTGTCATACGTGAGCGTCGTGTTGCCGATCAGGGTGCTACTCGCGGGCGGGGAAACCGTCGTCAGGTTGTGGTTGGTGTAGCTGTAGCTCGTCGTGTTGCCGTTGCCGTCGGTCGAGGACGCCAGTGTGCCGTCGGTGATCGACCCGCTCGTGTTATAGGACAGGACCAGGCCGGCGACCGTGGGGCTGGCGTCTGCCCGGACCGATGTCAGGTCACCCGTGGCGTTGTAGTCAAAGTCGCTCTTGCTGCTCTGCTCGTCGCGGTACTGCTGGACGCGGTGCTCCGCGAGGGAGTCAGCCACGCCGTCTGTGCAGTTGTTGGTGCTCGACCCGGCGTTCTTGCAATACGTCAGGCCGAACGTCTCGCCCGCCGGCTCGGTGCCGCCGGTCAGGTTATGGTTCGCGTCGCTCGCGTAGCTCAGCGATAGCGGGTTGCCCGTGCCGCCGGCGGCGTTCGCCGCGCTGATGACGTTGCCCTGAGCGTCATAGCCCTGCTTGGCCTTGCGGTTCAGCGCGTCCCATGTCTCGACGACATGCGCTTGGTTGTCGTAGCAATAGGTCGTGAGCTTGCCGCGCGGGTCGGTCTCGACGGTGCGCTGGTTGGTGGTGTCCGAGCACGAGTGGCCGAAGCCCGCCGCGGGCTGGTAGTCGAACTCCCACACGACGTCGTCGGCGCCACCATCGACCACCCGGGTGATCGACGTCACCTGCTGCCAGTCCCCGGTCGCTCCGCTGTAGCCGATGTCGATGTCGTGGCCGCGGGCGTCGGTGATCTTGCTCATCCAATCCCAGATGTCCCACGGATGCGACGTGTCGTAGGTGTAGCTCGTCGTCTTGCTATCGGGGTTGGTGAACGAGTCCAGGTTGTGGTAAGTGCCGCCGAGGCCGTAGCTCCAGTGCCGGCCGGTCGCGTCAGTCAGACCGGTCACGACGCCATTGGTGTCCCGGTTGACGGTCAGGACATGGCCGTAGGAGTCGGTGATGCTCGTCAGGGTGGTCGAGTCGTTGTTGCTGCTGTAGGCCAGATCGATGTGGTTGCCGTGGGCATCCTTGATCTGCTTGAGCTCTTGCCAGCCGTCGTAGTCGGTGCAGTAGGTCCACACCGTGCCGTCGGGGAACGTGACGGTCACGCCGTTGGTCGTGCTGCTCTCGACCATCTTGCCGCTGATCCCCGCGGGCGTCTGGAGGTTCGGCGCCCCGATCGTGTCGATGTTCGCGTCCGCGTTGTTGTAGCGATAGATCGCGCCGCCGTTGGCGTACATGACGTGGCTGTGGCTCGCCCAGTTGAACTGCATTCGCAGGGCCGCGCCGTTGATGCTCTCAGTCCACGCCGAGCCGAGCATGTGCTGATTGCCGACGTCCTCGCTGTTGTAGGCCCGCGACAGGTTGAGGTCCAGGCCGTTGACCCCGGGGATGTGGATGTCGTTGCTCTGCACCACGAGGTTGCCCGTGGCGACGTTGACCTTCAGGCCGGAGTGATCGTCGATGCCCAGCGATTCATAGGTCTGGTCGGACTCCACGCCCGTGTGCGCGGTCCAGTCGACCTCCAGACATGGGACGCTGTTCTGCGCCGGGTAGGTCGGGCCACCGAAGGTGGCCAGCTCGATCTGGGACTCGTCGTGGGCGCGCACGAGCAGTCCGTTGTTGGTCGAGGCATTGGAGCCGTTGACGTTCTGGCTGTGGATCCACGACGCCGCCACCGACGTGACGTCAAAGCCGCTGTCATAGCCGACGCTGCCGCCGTCGATCGGCCGCGACGTGATCGGCGCGGCGGCCGTATCGGTGTCGCCGCCCGGCGTGTCCCAAGGGTCGATGCCGTCATACGTCGACCACGTCGCTCCCGGTGCGAGCTGCTTGCCCAGCGCCGACACGTCGATCCTTGCCGATTGGGAGGTGTTGCTCAGCGCCTTCAGTGTGATGTAGAGCTGGGCGTAGGCGACCGACGCGTCCGCCGGGATCCCCTGAGACTCCAGGGAGCTGAACCGGATCGCCGCGCGCTGCACGTGCGAGCCGTCGTTGCCGACCCGCAGCTCGCTGTCGCCGCAGTCCGGGGTCGACTCCAGCGACCCGTCCGACAAGGTGCATGCATCGCTTTCGAAGTCATAGAGCGACGGATCGACCTTGACCGGGAAGCTCGCCTTGGCCAGCCACTCGGGATCGATCTTGACCGTTAGCGTCGCGCCGTCGGCCGACAGGTCGTAGGAGACATGGGCGGTGGTCGGCGCCGGGGCATCGGCGGGCTGGACGGTTGGCGCCGGGGCCAGGAAGCGCACCGCCCCGTTGCCGTCGCGCAACTGAACCGATCCGTCGCGACGCAGTGACGGCGTCAAGTCGTCGGACGGGTCCAGGACGAAGGAGAAGCTCGACGGAGCCGACGCGTCGGCGAGGGTGAGCGTCTCCTTCACGCCATAGCTGCGCGCCTCGTAGGTCGCGTCGACGCTGGGGCGCACGTCCGCGTAGGTCGCCGTCGAGCCGTCGACCTTCGCCGCCTGCCCGGCGTCGGTGCCACGCAGCCGGAACGATACCGAGCGACCCGCCGGGTCGAACACCTGCACCGGCGCATCGAGGGTCCGCGGCAGCTCGACCGGCACCCGCGCCGCCGCCGTCCGGAGGGCGTCGGCGCCGTCGGGCTTCAGGGTGGTGTCGATCGCCGCCCACGTGCCATCGGCCTTGCGGTAGTTCACCGGGCTCGCCCAGATCCGCGTCCGGCGCGTGCCGTCGCTGAGCAAGTACGTCCGCGAGGTCGCGGTACGCGCTGCGATCCGCTCGCGGACGATCTTCGCTCGCGGCGGCGGCGCAGAGCTCGTGCGCTTGCCGCCGGCGCGAGGCGAAGCCGCCGGCGCCGACCCGCCGACCAGGGCGAAGACGAACAGACCAACGAGCACCAACACGACCAGCAGCGAGCGACGCGACAGAGCAACGCGCACGAGCAACCCCCAGGCAGATGGAAAGGGGCGCCGACGCGCCTCTTGAGTTGAAGCACTCCGCGTCCGCTGATGGACGCGGAGCGCAGCAAACAGTGCTGACCAATGCGTGTCAAGAAAGAAAGCCGCATAGAGACGCCGATGTCCGGCGGCGGACCCGCGGAGGGATCTGGGCTTAAACTTACTCAAGGGTTGAGCGCTGATGCGCGGGGGTCAACGATTAGCGCCGCAAAGCGGTACCGTCTGGATTCCTAGTAGGCGCAGGACGTCAGCGAGCACCAATACGTCACGGACGGGACCTGGGCTGCCCCAGAAGGAGGTGCCTGCCCGACTGAGGCCAGCAGGCGCTTCTGCGAGGGCGTCGGCGAGCCAGAGGGTGACGCCGAGACGGTAGGTCTCGCTGGGGTGAAGGATGGTGAGGATCATGGGCCGGGCGACTGGCGCGCCGACGTCTCATGCTTCATAGGCGGGCGCTCGACGAAGTACCCGGGACTCGGCCCCCGCGCCAGCCGCCACGCCATCGATCCACCGCTGACGTACGGGCTGCCCGGCGTCAATTCGATTGCGTGCCGACGGACTCGCTCAGGTTCTCAGTGCTTGCCGAGCTGGCGCTGCCTACGCAAGCGCCGAGCAGCCCGCGATGCGCTGCAGGAGCACGGAGCGCTCGCGGGCGTTCTGGGTGAGCGTGAGGGCGCGCTCGAATTCGCTGCGCGTATCGGCGATCCGGCCCAGCTTCTCCAGCAGGTCGCCGCGCACCGTCGGCAGGAGGTGATAGTTGCTCAGGGCGGGCTCGTCGGCCAGTTCGTCGACGAGTCGCAGCGCCTGAGCGGGGCCGAACGCCATACCGACCGCGACCGCGCGGTTCAGCTCCACCACCGGCGACGGCGCGACCTCGGCGAGGCCATCGTAGATGGCGACGATGCTCACCCAGTCGGTCTCCCCCGCCGTCCGGGCGCGCGTGGCAAGCAGCGATCGCGGCCTGCAGCGTGTACGTGCCGACGGCGCCGCCTGCCGCGTATGCGCGCTCCAGGGCGGCGAGTCCGCGGCCGACGAGCATCCAGTCCCAGCGCGAGCGGTCCTGATCGAGCAGGAGGATCGGCTCGCCGTCCGGCCCGAGGCGCGCGCGGGCGCGCGACGCCTGCAGCTCCATCAGCGCGGACAGCCCGTGCACCTCCGGCTCCCCCGGCAGCAGCGCCGCAAGCATGCGGCCCAGCCGGAGCGCCTCCTCGAGCAGCTCCGGGCGCAGCCACTTGTCGCCGGCAGTGGCGGAGTAGCCCTCGTTGAAGATCAGGTAGATCGCCTCCAGCACCGAGGAGAGCCGCTCGGGCAGCTCGCCGCGCTCGGGCACCTCGATCGGCACGCGGGCGGCGGAGAGCGTGCGCTTCGCGCGGACGATGCGCTGCTGCACGGTCGCCTCCGGCACCAGGTACGCGCGGGCGATCTCCCTGGTGGTGAGGCCCGCGAGCAGCCGCAGTGTGAGCGCCACCCGCGCCTCCAGCGAGAGCACCGGATGGCAGGCCGTGAAGATGAGGCGCAGGACGTCGTCGTCGAAAGGGTCGGCGACCTCCGCGGAGAGGTCGGGCATGTCCGCCTCGCCGCGCCGCTCCAAGTCGCGTCCCAGCTCCTCGGTCTTGCGCCGGTGCACGTCCGCGCGCCGCAGCCGGTCGATCGCGCGGTGCTTGGCGGTGGCCATGAGCCAGGCGCCCGGGTTGTCCGGGACGCCCGCCTGCGGCCACTGCTCCAGCGCCGCCACGAGCGCCTCCTGCGCGAGGTCCTCGGCGAGGCCGACGTCGCGCACGAAGCGGGCGAGGCCCGCGATGAGCCGGGCGGATTCGATCCGCCAGACGGCGTCGATCGTGCGCTTGACGTCGGCGGACGCCACCTTCTACGCGCCTTCGGTCTGGGCGCGCAGGGCGGCCTCCCGCTCGCGCAGCTCCGGCGTCAACTCGTCGCCGAAGTCCTCGGCCTCGAACACCGGGCGGATCTCGACGATCGCCGCGTCGGCGTCATCGTCGGGCGCAGGGATGCGCTTGACCCACTCCACCGCCTCGTCGAGCGACTTGACCTGCCAGATCCAGTAGCCGGCCAGCAGCTCCTTGGTCTCGGCGAACGGGCCGTCGATGACCTTGCGCTCGCTGCCCTTGAACGCCACCCGGACGCCCTTCGCGGACGGGTGCAGGCCGTCGCCGGCGAGCATCACGCCCGCCCTCACCAGCTCCTCGTTGAACGTCGTCATCTCCGTGAGCAGCTTCTCGCTCGGCATCTCGCCGCGCTCGGACTGCTCGGTCGCCTTGATCAGCACCATGACTCGCATCTCGCCGTACTCCTCGGTAGGGGTGGATTGTCGGCCTTCTATCTCGTACGTCGAGCGAGCCCGACGGGAATCGACACGGGCCTCTGGAAATTTCCGTGAGCCGCGGATCAGCTCGTCGAGCCCTCTTCCGGCGGGCTCTCGTCGGCGGGGGCGAGGTCGCCGTGACGATGCACGATCTTCCACTCGCCGTCCTCGCGCCGATAGACGTGGGTGACGCGCACGGTGATCGGCTCGACGTGCCCGTCCTCGGTGTGGTGATTGAACCGCTCGAGTCCTACCGTGTAGCCGATCTCGCCGCCGGCGTCGGCCACCTCGATGTCCCATCGGAAGTCGCTGTACGTCTCATGCGCGAGCCGGGACGCGACCCACCGGAAGATGCGGCTCAGCTCGGCCCATCCGGTCCTGTTGGGTCCCCATGCCCCG
>JAOPZD010000489.1 GCA_025964295.1 Conexibacter sp. | reverse complement strand
TGAGCAGCGGCTCCGCCGTCCACGACGCCAGGCACGCCGCCACGGCGGCGTCCACCGCGTTGCCTCCGGCGCGCAGCACGGCCGCGCCCGCCTCGGCGGACACCGGGTGCCCGGCAGCGACGATCCCCTCCATCGCGGAGATCCTGTCACGGCGGCGCATCGCGGCGTCCCGCTGCAGACGGTCTGGAGGGATCGTCCGCTGGACCGTACGATCGGTGGATGGCGTTTCGCACCCCTGCGGTTCGAAATGGGGGCGTGCTGTATCCCGCTGTTGCCGCGCTGGATCGGGGCGGCCAGCGGCCGGCCGCCCGCGAGACCATGCGCATCGTGATCGCCGACGACCACGAGACCTACCGCCGGGGGCTGGCCCGCGCCATCCGGCGCTTCGGCACGCTCGACCTCGTCGGCGAGGCGGCCGACGGCAACGAGGCGCTGGCGATCATCCGCGAGGCCTCGCCGGACATCGCGCTGCTCGACGTCCGGATGCCCGGCCTCGACGGCCTGGAGATCGCCCGGCGCCTGCGCGAGCTGGGCGGCATCACGGTGGTCCTGCTCACCGGCAGCTCGACCGACGAGCTGGCGGCCGCGGCTGAGGCGGCCGGCGTCCGCGCGCTGCTCAGCAAGGACTTGGCCCGCGACGACATCTGCCGTCGCCTGCTGGCCCTTCGTTGACCTTGCCGGGCCCGCGTTGAGCAGTTATAAGGCGGCATGAGCCGCGTACGGGTGTTCGTCGCCGACGACCACCCGATGTACCGGGAAGGGCTGGTGCGGGCGATCAAGGAGCGCCCGGATCTCGAGCTCGTCGGCGAGTCCGCCGACGGGCGCTCCGCCCTGCCCGAGATCCGCCGTCTGTGCCCGGACGTGGCGGTGCTCGACGTGCGCATGCCCGGCCTCACCGGGACCGAGGTCCTCAACGCGATCGCCCGCGAGCGGATCGTCACGCGCGTCGTCTTCCTCTCGGCCCACGTCGACAGCGAGCTCGTCTACCGCGCGGTCGCGCTCGGCGCCGCGGCCTACCTCTCCAAGGAGGCCGACCGCGCCACGATCTTCGACGCGGTGGTCGCCGTCGCCCGTGGCCAGACCGTCCTGTCGCCGGAGATCCAGTCCGGCCTCGCCGCCCAGATCCAGCTGCGCGAGACCGAGAGCCGCCCGGTCCTCAGCCCGCGCGAGCAGGAGGTGCTGCGGCTGATCGCCGAGGGCGGCTCGGCGCCGGAGATCGCGCGCCAGCTGCACCTGAGCCCGTCGACGGTCAAGACGCACCTGCAGTCGCTCTACGAGAAGCTCGGGGTGTCGGACCGCGCCGCGGCGGTGGCCTCGGCGATGCGGGCGGGGCTGCTGGAGTGAAGGACCTCCCTCCCGGCCGCTGGGCGGAGCAGCTGTTCGAGCTGAGCCTCGACCTGCTCGTCGTGGCCGACGCGGACTCCCGGATCCTCGCGGTCAACTCCAGCTGGGAGCGCGTGCTGGGCCACAAGCGCGAGGACGTCGTCGGCCGCATGATCGTCGACTTCCACCACCCCGACGACATCGCCCGCACGCGCGAGCGCCTGATGCTCGTCGCCGCCGGCGAGCCGCTCGGGCGCTTCGAGAACCGCTACCGCCACGCCGACGGCCACTACGTGTGGCTGCGGTGGAGCGTCTCGATCGACCACCAGACGGGCCTCGTCTACGGCGCCGCGCGCGACATCACCGCAGAGCGCCGCGCGATGGAGGAGTCGGCCGCCGCCGTGGCGCGCATGGAGGACGCCCAGCGCGTCGCGCACGTCGGCAGCTGGGAGCAGGACGTGCGCACCGGCGAGCGCTTCTACACCCGCGAGATGTTCCGGATCCAGGGCATGGATCCCGAGGTCGACGAGCCCTGGGGCATGGAGGAGTTCCTGGCCCGCGTCATCCCGGAGCACCACCCGCGGATCCACGAGGCGGTCGAGCGCGCCTACGCGCACGGCCACGCCGACCTCGAGTACCGCATGCACTCGCCCGAGCGGACGATCCGGACGACCGTCGAGGTCGTGCGCGACGCCGACGGCGCGCCGGCGCGGATCCTCGGCACGTCCCAGGACGTCACCGCGCTGCGCGAGAACGAGCGGCGCCTGGCCGAGGCCGAGCGCGTCGCGGGCATCGGCAGCTTCGAGTGGCGCCTGTCGGACTCCCGCGTCGTGTGGTCGGAGGGCACCTACCTGCTCTTCGGGCGCACGCAGGAGGAGGGCCCGCTCGACGACGCCAACTTCTGGTCGGCGATGCTGCCCGAAGAGGCCGAGAACCTCCGCACCGTGCTCGAGCAGGCGATCGTCGACGAGGCGCCGTGGGAGGTCGAGTACAGCGTCGCCGGCGAGGGCAACCGCCGCCGGATGCTGCTCAGCCGCGGCGAGACCTACAAGTCCGACGACGACACGTTCATCCGCGGCACGATCCAGGACGTCACGCGCCAGCGCCTCGTCACGCGCCAGCAGCAGGAGATCGCGCGGCTGGGCCAGCTGGCGCTCGCGGGGACCGACCTCAAGGAGCTGTTCGCCCAGGTCTGCCGCGTCACGGTCGAGGTGCTCGGCACCGACATGGCGACGATCCTGGCGCTGCAGAGCGACGGCAGCCTGGCCTTCGCCTCGAGCGTCGGCTTCCCGGACGCGGGCGGCACGGCGATCCCGGCCGACCGCGAGTCGCTCGTCCGTCAGGCGCTGCACGACGAGCAGCCGCTGCTCGTCCCCGACTGGGAGCGCGAGACGCGCCACCCGTGGCCCGAGCGGCTGCGCGAGCGCGGCGTGCGCTGCACGATGGTCCTGCCGATCCCCGGCCGCGACGGCCCGTTCGGCGCGCTGACGACGCACGCGTTCGATCCCGGCGTCGAGGACGTGGCCAACAACACCTCGTTCCTCGACGCGCTCGGCTCGTTCCTGGCGACGGCGATCGAGCGCGCGCGCCACGAGGCCGAGATCGCCGCGCTGGCGACGCTGCGCGGCCGGCTGGTCGCCGAGAACCTCGAGGCCGAGGAGCGCGTGCGCCAGCGCATCTCCGAGCAGCTGCACGACGGCGCGCTGCAGGACCTCCTCGCCGCGCGCCAGGACCTGGTCGAGGCGGCGGCCGAGGGCGGCGACGCCGCGATGCGCGACGAGATGCTCCAGTACGCGCGCCAGGGCGTCGAGCGCGCGGTCAAGCTCCTGCGCGAGGCGGTCCACGCGCTGCACCCGGTGGTCCTCCAGCACGGCGGGCTGGAGGCCGCGATGCGGGCCGCCGCCGACCAGGCGGCGCGGCAGGGCAGCTTCCAGGCCGAGGTCACGGTCGACCCGGCGGCCACCGGCCTGCGCGACGAGCTCGTGATGTCGCTGGCGCGCGAGCTGCTCAACAACGCCGCCAAGCACTCCGAGGCCGAGCACGTCGCCGTGACCGTCGGGCGCGTCGACGGGATGGTGCTGCTCGAGGTCACCGACGACGGGCGCGGGCTGGATCCCGAGGCCGTCGCGGCGGCGCCGATGAACGGGCACATCGGGCTGGCGTCGCTGGCCCAGCGCGTCGAGGCGGTCGGCGGCTCGCTGGACCTGCGCGGGTCGGCGGTCGGTGGAGGGACGACCGTCGTGGCCCGCCTGCCGATCGGCTGACCCCCGCGGTCCTCCGATCGGGGGAGGGGCTTTCGCGGCGGCCGACCGCCTCCTCTACCGATGGTCTAGACCACGGCGAGCAGGGATCCTGCGTGGTATGTCCCCCGCCCTCCTCCGACCAGCCTGGCGGCGTCCCCTCCTCATCGCCGCTCCCGTCCTCGCCGCCTTCCTCCTCGACCGCCTCCTCTCCCGCGACTTCGCGTCGGCCGCCCTCGCCGTCGCCTTGTTCCTCGCCGCCGACGCCGCGCTGGAGGCGCGCGGGCG
>JAOPZD010000484.1 GCA_025964295.1 Conexibacter sp. | reverse complement strand
CGACGGCCGGGGACGGGTCGCCCTGCGGCGCCGGCGGCCCCGCCGTCTTGCCGGAGACCATCGGCAGCGAGCCCGCCACCACGACGGCGGCGCAGGCCACCTTGGGCGTCGCGCTGGCGGCCACGGGCTCCCAGAAGGAGCCGATCCGCTCGCCCAGGCGGCCCAGGAGCGGCAGCGGCAGCCAGGCGGCGACGCGGCGGTCGTCGCGGGCGCGCTTGAGGCCCTGGCGGGCGCGGACGAGCAGCGACTTGACGGCCGGGACGGTGACGTCGAGCTCGTCGGCGATGTCGGCGTAGCTGCGGCCCTCCAGCTCGCGCAGGACGAGCGCGGAGCGCTGGGTGTCGGGCAGGCGGCCGACGTCGGCGACCAGGCCGCGGACGCCCATCGAGCGCTCGACGGCGGCCCCGGCGTCCTCGGTCGGCGGATGGGCGTGGTCGGCGAGCTCGACGACGGGGTGGCGCCGCCGCGCCGCGCTGAGGTCCAGCGCGCAGTTGCGGGTGATCCGGTGCAGCCACGGGCCCGGCGCCTCCGGCCGGCTCCCGTTGCGCAGCGCGCGCACGGCGCGCACCATCGCGTCCTGCACGACGTCCTCGGCATCGGCCTGCCCGCCCGGCACGAACCCGCGCGCGAAGCGCACGAGCCGCCGCCGGTACCGCGCGTCCAGCGCGGCGAACGCGTCGTCGCTGCCGGCGGCGACGAGCCCGACGAGCGTCTCGTCGGCCATCGCGGCCAGCATGCTCGGCGGCAGGGCGGGGGGAGGAGCGTCCAGAGCGGCCATCGGATCTATGACCGTAGGGGGAGACGAAAGGTTGCGGCGCAGGTCGGTAAACTTCGCCGCGCCGCCTGGCGGGATACCCGAGCGGTCAAAGGGGCCTGACTGTAAATCAGGTGGCTACGCCTTCGAAGGTTCGAATCCTTCTCCCGCCACTTCCGCGCCATGGACCGAGCCGTCCAAGAGTTCCTGGACGCGCTCCACCACCCTCTCCATGCGCCTGCGGTGGCTCGTTGCGCAACGTTCCGGTTCGGATCGTGCTGGACCGGGAACAGGGTGCTGGCACAGCACCGCAGGTCCAGACAGGGAGCTCACTTGCATCACATGCGTCTGCGTCGCGGCATGGTCGCCGCGGCCACGTCCACCGTCCTTGCCCTCGCGGGCAGCTCCGCCGCCCACGCGGCGGCGACGGTCACCGTCACCGGCGACGACGGCAACCCGGTCGCGATCGCCCAGGGCGCGCCGGCTTCGATCCGCACCATGCAGCCGACGGTCGGCATCGGCTTCCCGTCCAAGGAAGGGCGCTTCAGCGCCTCGGTCGTCGGGCCCGACGGCGTCGCCGTCTCCTCCAACCTCGACTGCTTCACCTGGGACAGCTGGACCCGGTACGTCGACTGGCGCGGCAACGGCAACTACACGGTGACGATCACGAACTTCGCCAAGGCCGACACCACCTGCAAGACGGCGACGTCGACCGAGACCTACGTCTTCGCGATCAACTCCAGCGTGTCGCTCACCGCGCCGACCGCGCCGTTCCTGCTGCGCGCGCCCAACAGCTTCGCGACGAACACCCTGTCGATCCCGGTGGGTCTCAACCCCGGCGCGTCGACCTACGAGGTCCAGTATGCCCAGGGCGCGGTCCTGGCGCCCGACGGCTCGATCAGCGGCCCGTCGGAACAGGGCTACGTCAACACGACCACCGGCATGCTCGACCTGTCGTTCAAGGGCCCGGGCGCCTGGACGGTCGTGGCGCGCGCCAAGAACGGCCAGTACTCCTCGCCGTGGAGCCCGCCGATCACCGTCAACGCGATGGTCCCGTTCGACCTCGACAGCGTGACGTTCCCCGACTCCCGCGGCCCGCGCTACCAGCTGCGCGGCACGGTGCGCGACAAGACGATCCGCGGCACGGTGACCCTCGCGCTCGCGCGCGGGACCAAGGGCGGCAGGTACCGGTCCATCGGCAAGGTCCACATCTCGTCGAAGTCGACCTTCACCAAGACGTTCACCCAGCGCCGCACGGGCACCTACCGCCTGCGGATCCACTTCGCCGGGTCGCCGCTCGCGCCGCCGGCGTCGATCACCTCGAAGATCCGGATCACGCGCCGGCTGTTCTACCGCTAGAGGTCCCACCGATACGGTCTGCGCCATGCGCGAGGCGACGATGGTGCAGACCGACGTGGGCAAGCGGCCGGAGGGCGAGGGCTGGTTCGTCCTCAACGTCGCCGAGGCCGTCTGGGACACGATGGAGCGCGGCGGCACGTGGTCGCTGCTGGAGGCCGACGACGTGCCGTTCGGCCAGTTCGGCATCGGCGTCCACGTCCTCCCCGCGGGCGAGACGCCCGGCTTCTACCACTGGGAGAGCGACCAGGAGGGGTTCCTGGTCCTCTCCGGCGAGTGCCTGGCGATCGTCGAGGGCCAGGAGCGCCAGATGGTCCAGTGGGACTACCTGCACTGCCCGCCCGGCACGCGGCACATCACGATCGGCGCGAGCGAGGAGCCGTGCGCGATCCTGATGGTCGGCGCGCGGACCAAGGGCAAGATCACGGCCTACCCGGTCGATCCGGTGGCCGCGGCGCACGGCGTGGCGGTCAAGGAGGAGGCGGTCGGC
>JAOPZD010000445.1 GCA_025964295.1 Conexibacter sp. | reverse complement strand
GGCCGCCACCCGTCCTCCGCCCGTCGCGCTGCGCCGCCACGAGCTGCGCGCCGGCCACGGCGGCCTGCGCGCCCGCCTGGCGCTGCTCGGCCCCGCGTTCGTCGCGTGCATCGCCTACGTCGACCCGGGCAACTTCGCCACCAACATCGCCGGCGGCTCCAAGTACGGGTACATGCTCCTGTGGGTCCTGCTCGGGGCCAACCTGATGGCCATGCTGATCCAGAACCTCTCGGCGAAGGTCGGCATCGCGACCGGCAAGAACCTCCCGGAGCTGTGCCGCGAGCACTTCCCGCGCCCGGTGTCGTTCGGCCTCTGGGTTCAGGCCGAGCTGATCGCGATGGCGACCGACCTGGCGGAGTTCGTCGGCGCGGCGATCGCGCTGAACCTGCTGTTCGGCATCCCGCTGCTGCCCTCGGGCCTGATCACGGCCGTCGCGGCGTTCGCGATCCTCGGGCTGCAGACCCGCGGCTACCGGCGGTTCGAGCTGGCGATCATCGGCTTCCTCGGCGTCATCCTGCTCGGCTTCCTCTACGACACGCTGCGCATCGGCTTCGACGCGGGGGAGGCGGCCAAGGGCTTCGTCCCGCACTTCGACGGCAGCGACTCGATCCTGCTGGCCACCGGCATCCTCGGGGCGACGGTCATGCCGCACGTCATCTACCTGCACTCGGCGCTGACGCAGAACCGGGTCGAGGCCAAGGACGACGTCGAGCGCCGGCGGCTGCTGCGCTTCAACCGCGTCGACGTCTCGATCGCGATGACGCTCGCCGGGATCATCAACATGTCCATGTTGGTCATCGCCGCGTCGCTGTTCTTCGGCCACGGCGCGGAGGTCGACACCATCGAGAAGGCGCACGCCGGGTTCAAGGACCTCGTCGGGCCGTCGGCGGCGATCGCCTTCGCGCTGGCGCTGCTGGCGTCCGGCTTCGCCTCGTCGTCGGTCGGCACCTACGCCGGCCAGGTCGTCATGCAGGGCTTCATCGCGCGGACCGTCCCGCTGGCCGCGCGGCGCGCGGTGACGATGACGCCGGCGCTGATCGTCCTGGCGATCGGCGTCGACCCGACCAAGGCCCTGGTCATCAGCCAGGTGGTGCTGTCGTTCGGGATCCCGTTCGCGCTCGTGCCGCTCGTGCTGCTCACGCGGCGCCGCGACGTCATGGGCGCGCTGGTCAACCGGCCGTTCACGACCGCGCTGGCGGGCGTGGTCGCGGCGATCATCTCGTCGCTGAACCTCTTCCTGCTGATCGACACCTTCGGCTTGGTGTAGGCCTTCAGGCGTCGCCGTACTCGTCGTGCAGGCGCCACCAGGCGTAGGGCGCGGTCTGCGGCGTGCCGGCCGGCGCGTCCTCCCAGTCCTCCTGGCGCCCGTGGGGCGTGAGGTCGAGCAGGCCCCAGACGCTGCCGACGCCCTCCACGCCGCGGGCGTCGGTGAAGTACGTGCGGAACACGTCGTCGCCCTCGCGCAGGAAGACGCTGAGCCCGAAGCCGGTGGTGATGCCGCAGTCGCGCTGGAAGGCCTCGTCGAGCGAGGTGTGCCACGGGACGCCGTCCCAGCCCATCCGGGCGCGGAACGGCTGCAGCTCGGACTGGGGCGCGCGGGACACGAGCGTGAACGACGTGTCGCGCGCGTTGAGGTGCGCGAGGTGGCCGAGGCTGTCGGTGAACGACGAGCAGCCGGTGCACGGCGTGCCGCCCGCCTCGAACATGAAGTGGTAGACGATCAGCTGCGAGCGGCCGTCGAAGAGGTCGAGCAGGGTCGCGGGGGCGCCGGCCGCCGCGGGGCCGTCGAACCGGTAGGCGTGGCCGTCGAACGGGACCACGGGGAGACGGCGGCGCTCGGCGGCCAGGGCGTCACGCGCGCGCAGGTTGGCCTTCTCCTTGGCGCGCAGGTCGCCGAGGGCCTCCTGCCACTCGGCGGGGGAGACGACGGTGCGAGAGGTCATGCCGGCTCAGACGGCGCGCGCTGCGCGAACTCATCTCTCCGGTGGCGCGCGCCGTCAGCCGGGCGACGCGCGGGCACTGGTCGTTCGGCCGGTACGATGCGACGAGATGGCCCTTGCCGACACCTTCCAGGAGATCGTCGACTCGCTGCCCGACGACTGGACCGATCTCGAGATCGACGTCCGGATCTTCGACGAGTCGCGCTACGTCGACGCCAGCGTGTACCTGGCGACCGTCAACGCGCAGCCCTACAGCAAGCACGACTGGCACTGGCGGATCCTCATCGCCCACCGCTTCGGCCACGCCTCCGCCGCGCCCGCGGTCCACGGCGCGCTGAAGCTGCTCGACGAGGCCGGGCTCGACGGCGAGCTCGCCGTGCGCGAGGCGCGCAGCGGACGGGTCGAGGTGGTCCAGATGTGGGGGCGGCCCGAGTCGGTCCGCCAGGAGTTCAAGCGCATCCGCGCGCAGTAGCCGGCGTTCCGGGCCCGCCAACGACCCCTACGCGTTCGGGTCCGACTTCAACCCCGTCTTCGCCGTGTCCGGGGAGAACAGCTTGGTGATGTCGGGCTTGGTCTTGACGATCCCGAAGCGCTGCTCCCAGGTGGCCCACTTGGCGAGGGTCGCGGGGTCGAGCTCGCCGTAGAAGTCCGAGCCGGCGGTGAAGGAGGTGCTGACGGCGTCGAGCTCGGCGGCGGTCAGGTCGCGCTTGAGGGTGGGCTCGGCGTCGGTCAGCGCGGACACGGCGGACTCCGGGTCGTTGATGGTGGCCTCGTAGCCGCGGCGCAGCGCGCGGATCGTCGCCCGGACGACCGGCGCGTTGGTCTCGAGCGTCTCGCGGGAGGTCGCGAGCACCAGCTCGGGGTACGACGGCGCGCCGTAGTCCTCGACGCGGAACTCGTGGACGCCGGGGCGCTTGGCCTTCAGCGCGACGCCCTCGGCGTTCCAGAACGCGGTCGCGCCGGACACCTTGCCGGTCAGCAGCGCCTGGACCGCGTTGAAGCCGACGGTGACCCGATGGACCTTCGACGGGTCGCCGCCGTCGCCGGCGACGATCGACTTCAGGACCGCGTCGTCGGACGGCAGGCCGGTCACGCCGGCCTTGCGGCCCTCGAGGTCGCGCGGGCGCTTCACGCCGGGCTGGGTGATCACCGCCGCCAGCGGCGTCTGCACGAGCGCCATGACGCCGACGACGTCCCTGCCCTTCGCCTGCGCGATCGCCAGGTCGTGGATGTCGACGATCGCCAGGTCCTCCTGGCCGGACAGCAGCGCCTTGATGCCGTCGACCGACTGGCCGGGAGGGTTGACGTCGAGGTTGACGCCCTCGGCCTCGTCATAGCCGCGCTGCAGCGCCAGGTAGATGCCCGCGTGGACGGCGTTCGGCGCGAAGTCCAGCAGGAGCCTGGCGTCCTGCTCCGGGCGGCTGTCGCTGCCGCCCCCCGACGCCCCGCACCCCGCCGCGAGGGCGGCGAGGAGCACGAGGAGCAGGGCGGCGAGACGGCGGCGGGACATCGGCGCGGGAGGATACGGCGAGGGCGTCGTAGGATCAGGGAGGTGCGCCGCCGTGTGACCTTCTCGCGCAACCTGACGCTGTCGCTCTCGCGGACGTGCGTCTCGCATTGCAAGTACTGCGCCTTCCAGACGCACCAGACCCACCTGCATACGCCGGATGAGGTCATCGCGCTGCTGGACCGGGCCGCCAAGCGCTCCGTCAAGGAGCTGCTGATCCTGACCGGGGACGACCCGGCCCACCACCCCGGCGTCAAGGCGCGGCTGGCCGAGCTGGGCTTCGACGACTTCGTCGCCTACGTCGCGTGGTGCTGCGAGCGGGCGCTGGAGCGCGGGCTGCTCCCGCACACCAACCTCGGCGCGGTCACCCGCGACGAGCTGGCGCGGCTGCGCGAGGTGACCGCCTCGCAGGGCCTGATGCTGGAGTCGATGCGCGACGACCTCGTCGCCCACCAGGGCTCGCCGACCAAGGACCCGCAGCTGCGGCTGCAGACGATCCGCTGGGCGGGCGAGCTGAAGATCCCGTTCACGAGCGGGATCCTGCTGGGCATCGGGGAGACCAAGGAGGACCGGGTCGCGGCGCTGCGCGCGCTGGCCGAGGTCCACGCCGAGCACGGCCACCTGCAGGAGGTCATCCTCCAGAACTTCGTCCCGCACCGGAAGTACTACGGCGAGGAGCCGGCCGACATCGCCACCGACGCGGCGGAGCGCTTCTGGCGCACGGGCCTGCGCGACGTGCCGATCGAAGGGATCCCGGAGTGGGCCAGCGCCGTCTCGCTGGAGGACCTGATCGAGCTGATCGCCGTCGCGCAGGAGCTGCTGCCCGGCGTCGGGATCCAGGTCCCGCCGAACCTCAGCGAGCACTGGCCGGAGCTCGTCGCGGCGGGCGCCACCGACCTCGGCGGCCTCTCGGCCAACGGCGACCACATCTCGCCCGAACACCCGTTCCCCTCGCCCCACCAGGTGCGCAAGCGCCTCGCCGAGGACGGCGTCGCGCTGACCGAGCGCCTCTGCGTCTACGGCAAGTACCTCGACCCGGAGTGGGTCGAGCAGCACGTCCTCGACGTCGTCAAGGTCAAGTACTGGTCCTTCATCCCGCGGCGCGGCTCGGGCCGCACCGACGCGCCGTTCGCGATCCGGTCCGACCTCGTCGGCCCGGCGACCGAGCGCGCCCGCGCGGGCGAGCCGCTGTCGATCGAGGAGCTCACCGCGATGTTCGCGGCGACCGACCCGGGCGCGATCGAGGGCATGCGCGCCGCGGCCGACGAGCTGCGCGCCGAGCTCGCGGGCGACACCGTCACCTTCGTCGTCAACCGCAACATCAACGTCTCCAACGTCTGCGTCGTGGGCTGCGCGTTCTGCGGCTTCGGCCAGGGCAAGCGCTCGCCCGACGCCTACCAGCACTCCGAGGAGGACTTCCGGGCCCGCGTGCGCGAGGCGGTCGACTACGGCGCGACCGAGCTCTGCATGCAGTCGGGGATCCATCCGGACTGGAAGCTGGAGGACTACCTGCACTGGCTGCGGGTGGCCAAGGACGAGGCGTCGCAGCTGCACCTCCACGCCTACTCGCCGATGGAGATCGCGCACATGTGCGACATCTCCGGGCTGCCGCCGGCCGAGGTCTTCGCGCGGCTGCGCGACGCCGGCCTGGGCTCGACGCCGGGCACCGCGGCGGAAGTGCTGCATGACGGCGTCCGCGAGCGCATCAGCCCCAACAAGCTGCCGGTCGCGCGCTGGGTCGAGATCATCGAGGCCTCGCACCGCGCCGGCCTGCGCTCCACCTCGACGGTCATGTTCGGCCACATCGAGGAGCCGTGGGAGCTGGCGCGGCACATGACCGTCGTCCGCGAGCTGCAGGAGCGCACCGGCGGGATCACCGAGTTCGTGCCGCTGTCGTTCATCCCGTTCATGACGCTGCTGGGCCGCACGCACGGCGTCGAGGAGATCACCCGCGAGGAGAACCTCAAGCACACGGCGGTCTTCCGCCTGGCGCTGGGCCGGACGATCCCGAACGTGCAGGCGTCGTGGGTCAAGATGGGGCTGGAGGCCGCGACCGAGGCGCTGCGCTGGGGCGTCAACGACCTGGGCGGGACGTTGATGGAGGAGTCGATCTCGCGGCTGGCGGGGTCCTACCACGGCGTCAAGCTCGACCCGCCGCAGCTCGTGGCCGCCGCGCACGCCGCGGGGCGCCCGGCGGCGGAGCGCTCGACGTTGTACGACATCCTGCGCGAGCACCCGCTGGGCGCGCCGCGCGAAGCCGCCGCATAGGCCTAGGCCACGGTCAGGACCGCCGCGGCCACCGCGGCGAAGGCGAGGACCACGACCAGCAGGCCGCCGGCCAGCGTCTGGATGATGCGGTCCTCGTCGGTCAGCGCCAGCGCCGCGAGACGCCCCTGCGCCCAGCGATACAGCCCGTAGGACGCGGCCGCGGCGACGACCAGGACCAGCCACGGCGCCAGCGTGCCGGCGAGCGTCACGGTCCCGAGCAGGACGAGGATCGCGATGACGATCGCGCCGGCGAGGTAGGCGCCGAGGGTCTTGCGCAGCTCGCCGGGCGTGGGCGCGGCCGCGGCGGCTCGGGTGGGAGCGCCGGGGATGGTTGCGGTGCGCGCGCGGCGGCGGGAGCGGCCCATGCCGCAAAGGTAGTGCTGGCCGCACTTGCGCGCGGTCCCGTATTCGCTTTAGCATCGCCCAAATGAAAACGGAGCGCCGCCCCTATCGCCAGACCGCCCGCGCCGCCGCGGCGGCAGCGACCCGCGGGCGGGTCCTCGACGTCGCCACCGAGCACTTCCTGGCCCGCTTCTACGACGAGGTCACGCTGGCCGGGATCGCCCAGGAGGCCGGCGTCTCCCAGCAGACGGTGATCAACCACTTCGGCTCCAAGGAGGACCTGCTCGAGGCCGCGGCGGACCGGCTGGATCCCGAGCGCTTCCGGCGGGCCAACGCGTCGGACCCCGTCGAGAACGTCGTCGACGACTACGAGCCCAGCGGCGACACGGTCATCCGGATGCTCGCGCTGGAGGAGCGGGTGCCCGCGCTGGCGCCGTTCCTGGCCCGCGGCCGCGCCGGGCACCGCGCCTGGGTCCGCGAGGCCTTCGCCGGCGCGCTGCCGCGGGAGGACGACCCGGCCTTCGAGCAGGCGCTGAACCTGCACGTCCTCGCCACCGACATCTACGCCTGGAAGCTGCTGCGCCGCGACATGGGGTTGTCGCGCGAGCAGACCATCGACGCCATGCGGGCGCTCGTCGCCGCGCTGGACACCGCCGACCGAGGAGCACGATCATGACCAAGTACCTGTTCACGCTGTGGGAGGGCGGCGGCGAGACGCCGCCGATCCTGTCGCTGGCCCGCGCGCTGGTCGCTCGCGGCCACGACGTCACCGTGCTGGGCGACGACGTGCTCGGCCCGGACATCGCGGCGACCGGGGCGACGTGGGTCCCGTGGACGACCGCGCCCAACAAGCGCTCCTACTCGCCCGACGAGGACCTCGCCCGCGACTGGGAGGCCAAGACGCCGCTGGGCGCCTTCCGGCGCTTCCGCGACGGCATCGCCTTCGGCCCCTCGGCGCGCTACGCCCGCGACACCCGCGCCGAGATCGCCCGCCGCCGCCCCGACGTCGTGGTCAACCCCACGCTGATGTTCGGCGCCCAGGCGGCGACCGAGGCGGCCGGCCTGCCGCAGGCGCTGCTGCTCACCTGCAGCTACGTCGTGCCCGGGACCGGCGCGTCGCCCTACGGGACGGGCTGGGCGCCGCCGCGGACCGCGCCGCAGCGCCTGCGGCTCAAGCTGATGGACAAGCTCTCGCTGCGGCTGTGGGCCAGCGGCCTGCCCGCGCTCAACGCCACGCGCGAGGAGCTGCACCTGGCGCCGCTCGCGCACCCGTTCGACCAGGTCCACGCCGCCGAGCGCTTCCTGGTCCTCACCAGCCCCGCGTTCGACTTCCCGGTCCCGCGCCTGCCGGCCAACGTCCGCCACGTCGGGCCGCGGCTCGACGACCCGGCCTGGGCGCGGGACTGGACACCGCCGCCGGGCGACGCGCCGCTGGTGCTCGTCGGCCTCAGCTCCACCTACATGGCCCAGGGCGACCTGCTCGGGCGGATCGTCGCCGCGCTCGGCACGCTGCCGGTGCGCGCGCTGGTGACGCTCGGCCCGGCGCTGGAGCCCGACGCGCTCGGCGCCGTGCCCGCCAACGTGACCGTCGTGGCGTCGGCGCCCCATGCGCAGGTGCTCGAGCACGCGGCGCTGGTGATCACGCACGCCGGCCACGGGACGATCATCAAGTCGCTGGCCGCGGGCGTGCCCGTCGTCGCGCTGCCGATGGGCCGCGACCAGCCCGACAACGCCGCGCGCATGGTCGCGGCGGGCGCGGGCGTGGCGCTGAAGCCCACCGCGAAGGTGGCGGCGATCCGCGCGGCCGTGGCCGACGTCCTCGAACGGCCG
>JAOPZD010000439.1 GCA_025964295.1 Conexibacter sp. | reverse complement strand
GGTGCCGTGGTCGTCGCGGGCGCCGGCGTCGAGCCGCCGTCCTGGCCCTGGGCGAGCACCGGCGCCAGCGCGTCCATCAGCCCGGTCCCGGCCTTGGCCGTGTGCGTCGGCGCGCCCGCGCCGAACGACGACCCGCCCTCGGGCACCGCGTGGCCCTTCGAGCGGTCCCCGAGCGCGAGCACGAGCACGACGATGACAACTGTCAGGCACCCGGCCAGGCCGATCAGCCGCCGCCGCGTCATGGCCTGACGCATCGAGCCTCTACCATCCCGATCCGATGCCGGGCACCGTGGTCATGAAGTTCGGGGGGACCTCCGTCGCCGATGCGGGGCGCTTGAAGCGCGCCGCCGAGCGGATCGTCGCCAAGCGCGAGCAGGGCACGCGCGTCGTGGCCGTGCTGAGCGCGCGCGGCAAGGAGACCGACCGGCTCATCGCCGACGCCTTCGAGGTCTCGTCCACCCCGGACCCCCGGGAGATGGACATGCTGCTCTCCACCGGGGAGCGGGTGTCGTGTGCGCTCTGTTCCATGGCCATCAACGATCTCGGTCACCGGGCGATCTCGCTGACGGGATCGCAGGCGGGCATCGTCACAGATACGAGCCACACGAAGGCCCGCATCCTGGAAGTTCGCGCCGATCGCATCCGCGCCGCCCTGGACGAGGACTCCATTGTCCTGGTCGCGGGCTTCCAGGGCGTCAGCACCGCCAAGGACGTCACGACGCTCGGCCGCGGCGGCTCGGACACCACCGCCGTCGCGCTGGCCGCCGCCATCGGCGCCGACGAGTGCGAGATCTACACCGACGTCCCCGGCGTGTTCACCGCCGATCCGCGGATCGTCCCCGACGCCCGCAAGCTCGACGTCGTCACCTTCGACGAGATGCTCGAGATGGCCGCCTCCGGCGCCGGCGTCCTGCAGCTGCGCAGCGTCGAGTACGCGCGCAACCACGGCGTGCGGATCCACTGCCGCTCGAGCTTCGACGACTCCACCGGGACGCTGGTCGTCTCCGACGAAGAGGCCAAGGACAAGGACATGGAGAACCCCCTCATCACCGCCGTCACCCACTCGCGTGGCGAGGCGCGCGTGACGCTCATCGGCCTGCCCGACTCGCCCGGCATCGCCGGCCGCGTCACGACGGCGCTGGCCGACGCGAACGTCAACATCGACATGATCATCCAGAACGACCCGCGCTCCGCGGGCGCGCTGGCCGAGCTGTCGTTCACGATCCCCAAGGAGGACGTCGACGAGGCGCGCCGCGCGCTGGCGCCGATCGCCGGCGAGCTGGGGATCCAGGTCGAGACCGACGACGCGATGGGCAAGGTGTCGATCGTCGGCGCCGGGATGAAGTCGCACCCGGGCGTCGCGGCCAAGGTGTTCTCGGTCCTCGGGGCCAACGACATCAACATCGAGATGATCTCGACCTCGCCGATCCGCATCTCGTGCGTCGTGCCGGTCGACAAGGTCGAGCCCGCGGTCAAGGCGCTGCACACCGCGTTCGACCTCCAGGGGGCGGACACGATCCGCCCGGAGCAGCCGTTCGGGGAGTTCGCCTCATGAGAAGCAACCACGACGAATTCGTCATGAGGTTCGCCTCATGAGCCGGTACCGCGTTGCCGTCGTCGGCGCCACGGGCGCCGTCGGGACCGAGATGCGCCGCCTGCTGCGCGATCGCAACTACCCGGCCTCGGAGATCGTGCCGTTCGCGTCCGAGCGCTCCGCGGGCCGCGAGCTCGACGACGGCCTCGTCGTCCAGGGCCTGGCCGACGACGAGCGCCTCGACGGCTTCGACGTCGCGATCTTCAGCGCCGGCGGCTCGATCTCGAAGGAGTGGGCGCCGCGCTTCGCCGCCCGCGGCGCCATCGTGGTGGACAACTCGTCGGCCTTCCGCATGGATCCCGGCGTCCCGCTCGTCGTCTCCGAGGTCAACCCCGAGGCGCTCGACCACATCGACAAGGGCATCGTCGCCAACCCCAACTGCACGACGATGGCGATCATGCCGCCGCTGCACGCCCTGCACGTCGAGTACGGGCTGACCGGCATCGTCGCGACCTCGTTCCAGGCGGCCGGCGGCGCGGGGCAGAAGGGCATGGACGAGCTGATCGAGCAAGTCCCGGGCCTGCTGGCCGATCCGCAGGCGCTGGCCCAGCGCGGCGCCGAGGCAGCCGCGAAGGTCGGCGCGACGCCCGTCTTCGGCAAGCCGCTGGCCTTCAACGTCGTGCCGCTGCTCGGCACGGACACCGGCAACGGCTACACCGACGAGGAGATGAAGCTCCAGAACGAGTCGCGCAAGATCCTCGGGATCCCGCAGCTCGCGGTGTCGCCGACCTGCGTCCGGGTGCCGGTCATGGTCGGCCACGCGATCGAGGTCAAGGCGACCTTCGAGCGCGAGCCGTCGGTCGCGCGCGCGCTGGAGGTCATGGGCGCCCACGACGGCGTCGAGCTCGACGACGTCCCGACGCCGCTGGAGTGGGCGGGCAAGGACCCCGTGGCCGTCGGGCGCGTCCGCCTGGATCTGGCCGACCCCAGGTCGCTCAACCTGTTCGTCGTCGGCGACAACCTGCTCAAGGGCGCGGCGCTGAACACCGTGCAGATCGCCGAGCTGCTGCACGAGCGCGGCACCCTGTCCCGCCCGCCGGCTCGCACCGCCGCCTCCTAGCGCGCGGGCTGCGGCGGGGTCCAGCGCAGCGCGAGCAGGCAGGCGTCGTCGGTCGTCCGCCGGCCGGCCAGC
>JAOPZD010000427.1 GCA_025964295.1 Conexibacter sp. | reverse complement strand
CCGGCGCCGGCCCCGGCCGCTGGGCGCCGACGCGCGAGCGCCGCCACTCCGCGAGCGTCATGTCCTCGGGCACGTCGGCGTCGACGTAGGCGAACGAGGTGGAGAGGAGGAGGTCAGGCGCGATCATCGGCTGGGCCCTCCGCCCGCTGGCGGCGCCATCACGGGGGATGGGATGGCGCCGCGGAGCGGGTGGGGGAGGAGGGGAACGGAGCCCACGCCGAGCATCGTCGCGCCGCCGGACCCACACGGCGAACCCGATGGCCGATGGCACCAGCGGCGCGGCCGATCGCCGGCGTGCCTCACCCCGCCGGGGTGATGCCGTGTCATCCGCCACCCCGCGAGCCTGTGCGCCATGGCCGACGAGCGCGAGGTGTACGTCTCGACCGGCCACCTGCCGTCGGCCGACGTCGTCCAGGCGCTGGTCGACGAGGCCCATGCGCGCTTCACCGCCGTCGGCGAGGGCCGGCGCTCCGGCGTCTACCCGGCGCTGCGCCGGATGCCGGCGCAGCTGTTCGGGATCTGCGTGCTGGGCACCGGCGGGCGGGCGTTCACGGCGGGCGACGCCGACCACGCGTTCACGGTCATGAGCGTCGCCAAGCCGTTCGTGTTCGCCCTGGTCTGCGACCGGCTCGGCTCCGAGGAGGTCCGCGAGCGGCTCGGCGTCAACGCCACCGGCCTGCCGTTCGACTCGCTGGCCGCGGTGGAGCGAACCGGCAGCGGCCAGACCAACCCCATGGTCAACGCCGGCGCGATCGCGGCCGCCGGCCTGGCGCCCGGCGCGACGACCGGCGAGCGCTGGCGCTTCCTGCACGAGGGCCTGTCGTGGTTCGCCGGCCGCGAGCTGGAGCTCGACGAGCAGGTGTACGCCTCGGCGTCGGCGACCAACGCCCGCAACCACGCGATCGCGCGCCTGCTGCAGAGCTGCGGCCGCCTGTGGGGCGACCCCGCCGAGGCCGTCGACCTCTACACCCGGCAGTGCTCGCTCGCCGTCACCGCGCGCGACCTCGCCGTGATGGGCGCGACGCTCGCCGACGGCGGCGTCAACCCCGTCACCGGCCTGCGGGTCGTCGACGCCGCGGTCTGCCACCACACGCTCGCGGTGATGCTCACCGCGGGCCTCTACGAGACCTCCGGCGACTGGCTCTACGACGTCGGCCTGCCCGCCAAGAGCGGCATCGGCGGCGGCATCGTGACGGTCTCGCCCGGCAAGGGCGGGATGGGGACGTTCGCGCCGCCGCTGGACGCCGCCGGCAACAGCGTCAAGGGCCAGCTGGTCGCGCGCTTCCTGTCGGTGCGGCTCGGGCTCGACCTGCTCAGCTCGGCGCCTAGCCCACGGTGAACGTGTCGCACGCGGCGGGCGCGCCCGACTCCTTGCCGACCTCGAGCCAGCGCACGCGCTGGGCCGACGAGCCGTGCGTCCACGTCTCCGGCGCGAGCTCGGCGCCCGCCTGGTTGCGCTGGAAGTCGTCGCCGACGACGGTGGCCGCGCGCACGATGTCGGCGACGTCGGCCTCGGAGAGCTCGCCCGCGGCCGCGACCGCGTGCAGCCAGACGCCGGCGTAGCAGTCGGCCTGCAGCTCGACGTTGACCGAGCGCGCGTTCTCGCCGGCCGGATCGCTCGCGTTGAGCTCCGCCACGCGCTGGTGCAGGCCGAGCAGCTGCTGGACGTGGTGGCCGACCTCGTGCGCGGTGACGTAGCCCGCGGCGAACCCGCTGTTGAGCCCGTAGGCGCGGGCGAGCGCCTCGAAGAAGTCGGTGTTCAGGTACACGCCGTGGCCCGAGGGGCAGTAGAACGGCCCGGTGGTGACGGTCTGGTGGCCGCACGGCGTGTGGATCTCGGTGTGGAAGAACACCAGGTGCGCGGGGCGGTAGGCGACGCCGGCTCCCCCGAGCTGGTGCTCCCACAGCGCCTGGGCCGAGTCGAAGGCCGTCCGCAGGAACCGCGGGTCCGACGCCTCCGAGGTCTTGGCCACCGGCTGGACGCCGGAGTCCGACGGCGCGGAGCGCATCGTGCGCGCCTGCGCGCTCTCCAGCGTCGCGTCCGGCGTCGCGGCCGCCTTGGTCCCCGAGGCGCCCGCCACGAAGCGCGCGACGGCTTTGGCATCGTCACCGGTGACGATGTTCGCGGGCATGATCTTCGACCCGAACCCGCCGTTGCGCAGCGCGAACAGCACGGCCTCCTCGTCGACCTTGCGACGGTCGAAGTTGACGCCGTCGGTCCGCTCCTGGCGGTGGACGTCGGTCGCCGAGCCGCGCGCGCCGGCCGCGCTCAGCGTGTGACAGCCCGAGCAGCGCTGGGCGAACAGCTCGCGCCCGCGGGCGACCTGCGCCGTCCCCGCGTCCTGCTGCGTCTTGCCGCCGCTGCTCCCCGACGAGCCGCAGCCGGCCGCGACCACCGCCATCAGCGCCACCACGCTCGCGAGCCGGGCCATCTCTAGCTCACCGGCGCTCCGGGCCCGAGCGGGATGCCGAGCAGGTACCAGACGACGAAGAACAGCGTCCACAGGATCGACAGCGCGACCACGTAGGGAAGCATGATCGCCACGACCGTCCCGATGCCGCTGTCCTTGTCATAGCGCTTGACGAAGACCACGATCAACGGGAAGTAGGCCATCAGCGGCGTGATGACGTTCGTCGGCGCGTCGCCCACGCGGTAGGCGGCCAGCACGGTCTGCGGCGGCACGCCGAGGCGCAGGAACAGCGGGA
Organism: Conexibacter sp.; assembly: GCA_025964295.1. The sequence continues at coordinate 5,329 of JAOPZD010000427.1, read as the reverse complement.
CGAAGATCGGCGCCAGCAGCGCCCACTTGGCGATCGCCGCCGGCACGATGAGGTTGACCAGCGCGCTGATCACCACCACGCCGAGCAGCAGCCAGACGGCGCCCACGTCGAGGTCCTCCAGGACGTCGCCGAGCTTGACCGCCGCGACGTCGGGGATCTTGGAGAAGTTGAAGTAGGCGATGAACTGCGCGATCAGCAGGAACAGGAACAGGAGCCCGGCCAGCCCCGCCCAGGACTTCGTGATCGTGGCCAGGACCTGGTCCTTGCCGGTGATCGTCCCCGCGCCGCGGCCGAAGCAGAGCCCGGCGACCAGGAAGATGAACATGATGATGACGATCAGGCTGTCCATGAACGGCGAGTCGCCGATCACCTTGTCGGTCACCGGGTCGCGCAGCGGGGCGCCGGGCGGTGCGGTGAGCAGGACGATGAGCGCCAGCGCCGCCAGCGTGCCCCAGCCCGCCCACGCCAGCCCGCGCGACTCGGCCTCCGGCGTGATCTCCGCGACCGGCGCGGCGTCCTCGTCGGGCACCGCGGGCGCGAGCGCCGGGTCATAGGCGCCCAGCCGCCCCTCGACGAAGCGCGTGGTCACGATCGTGGCGACGATCGTCACGAAGAGCGTGGAGCCGATCCCGAAGTACAGGTTGGACACCAGGTCGATCTTGTCGCCGGGGTCGGCGAAGTTCGCCGCGTCGTTGGCGATCCCGACCAGGACGCCGTCCAGCGGCGTGATCAGGAAGTTGACGCCGAACCCGGCGCTGACGCCGGCGAACGCCGCGGCGATGCCGGCTATCGGGTTGCGCCCGACGCTCATGAACGCCGCCGCGCCGAGGGGTATCAGCACGAGGTAGCCCGCGTCGGAGGCGATGCTGGACAGCATCCCGAGCAGGATGATGATGAACGTCAGCGAGCCCTTCGACGACACGCCGACGAGCTTGCGGATCAGCGCCGCGATGAGGCCGGAGGCCTCCGCCAGCCCGACGCCGACCATCACCACCAAGATGATCGCGACCGCCGAGAAGTTGCGGAAGTTGTCGACGAACGACGTGAACAGGTAGCGGACGCCGTCGACGGTCAGCAGCCCCTTGACCTCGGCCCGCTGGGTGACGATCCGGTACCCCGACGGCGGGACCGGCTCGGTGGGCCCGACGTCGGTCGGCTGGACCGAGCCGTCGTAGTAGGTCTGCCCGGTCACGACGGGGTGCGGCTTGGCCTCCTGGTAGGTGGCGTGGACGCCGGCCCAGTCCAGCACCTGGGACAGGACGATCACCGTCGCGCACAGCGCGAGGAAGATGATCGCCGGGTCCGGCATCCGGTTGCCGAGGCGCTCGATGCCGTCGAGCAGCCGCTGCATCAGCGTGCGCTCGCCGCCGCCGCGTAGCGCCCGAGGAAGTCCGCTTCGGCCGCGACGGCGTGCTCGAACTCGCTGAGCAGTACGCGCTCGTCGGGCGCGTGGATGTTGCTGTAGCCGTCGGTGGCGCCGAGCAGCAGGATCTCCGCCTGCGGGACCGCCGCCTGCAGCGCGTTGACCAGCGGGATCGAGCCGCCGCTGGCCGCGTGGACGGGCGCGGTGCCCCAGGCGCTGGCCATCGCCTCGCGCGCGGCGACGTAGGCCGGGCCATCGGTCGCGGCCGCGAAGCCGTTGCCCGTCTCGCCCGCCTGGACGTCGATCTCGATGCCGAACGGCCGCACCTCGCGCAGGTGGCGGACGAGCGCGGCCTGGGCCTCGGCGGCGTCCTGCTCGGGGTGGACGCGCAGGTTGAGCTTGGCCCGCGCGTGCGGGTTGACGGCGTTGAGCGCGGCGTCGACCGGCGGCACGTCGATGCCGGTGACGGTGATCGCCGGGCCCGACCACACGCGCGAGCCCAGGCCGCCGGTGCCGATCAGCGGGAGCCCGGGCTCGACCTCGGCCAGCGCGCGGAACTCCTCGTCGGTGGACGAGTCGCCGGTCCACTCCTCGCGCCGCAGGCCTTCGACGGTCACGTCGCCGTGCTCGTCGTGCAGCGACGCGAGCGCCCGCAGGATCACGAGCAGCGCGTCGGGCGCGGCACCGCCGTACTGCCCGCTGTGCTTGGCGCCGGCCAGCGTCCGGACCTCGATCGTGGCCATCGCCATCCCGCGCAAGGCGATCGTCAGCGTCGGCACGCCCGGGCGGACGCTGCCCATGTCGGCGATCAGCATCGCGTCGCAGGCGAACAGCTCCGGGCGCGTGGGCGGGAACGTGTTCAGCGCGCTGCCGACCTCCTCCTGGCCCTCGATGACGATCGTCAGCCCGACCGGCGGCCGGCCCTCCCAGGCGCGCAGCGCGCCGACGTGGGAGATGACGTTGGCCTTGGAGTCCGCGGTGCCGCGGCCGACCAGCGCGCCGTCGCGCTCGGTCGCCGCGAACGGCGCCGAGGACCACGCGTCCTCCGGGCCGGCCGGCACGACGTCGTAGTGGCTGTAGAGCAGCACGGTCGGCGCGCCGTCGGGCGCGGGGACGCTGCCCATCACGATCGGCGCGGTGTCGGGCAGCTCGAGCGTCTCGACGCGCTCCACGCCCGCGCCGCGCAGCAGCTCGGCGACGAGGTCGTGGGCGTCGTGCAGCGGCCCTTCCGGTGCGTCGGCCCCCGAGATCGACGGGATCGCCACGAGCCGCTCGAGATCACCGCGCAGCTCGGGCATCAGCGCGGGCACGCGCACGGCGGCGGACGGCGATGACTGCTGCGACATGGCGTGCAGCGTCGGCGGCGCGCGGGTGAGGGCGCCTCATCCCCCGCGGGTGATGCGCGGCGGGCCCGCTGGCCCTCAGAACGACCAGATCAGCGGGACGAGCCCGACGGCGACGGCGAAGAACAGCGCCATCACCGGCAGGCCGAGCCGCCAGTAGTCGCCGAAGCGATAGCCGCCCGGACCCATCACCATCAGGTTGGCCGGCGTCGCGATCGGCGTCAGAAACGAGGCGGCCGCGGCGACGGCGACGCTCATCAGGACGGGCCGGGCCGAGACGCCGAGGTCGGCCGCGGCGGACACCGCGACGGGGATGACGATCAGCGCGGTGGCCGTGTTGCTGATCAACTGGCCGAACACGGCGGTGACCGCGAAGAGCACGATCAGCAGCACGTGCGGGCCGGCGTCGCCGACGCCGTCGACGACCGCGTCGGCGATCTGCTGCGCCGCGCCGCTGACCTCGATCGCGGTGGAGACCGGGATCATCGCCGCGATCAGGACGACCGTCGTCCACGAGATCGCGCGGTAGGCGCGCGGTATCGGGACGATCCCGGTGGCGACCATCGCGCCGGCCGCCAGCAGCGTCGCGATCGCCGGCGCCACGACGCCGCCGGCCAGCAGCGCGACCATCGCGGCGAGGATGGCGATCGCGCCGCGCGCGCCGTGGCCCAGCGGCACGGTCTGGCGGCGCACCAGGCCGGGGGCGTCGACGACGAGCACGTCGGGATCGGCTAGGTTCTCGTCCAGCGCCGACCACGTGCCGCGCAGCAGCAGCGTGTCGCCGGCGGCCAGCGCGGTCGCCGTTGGGCCGCGCGGCTCGCCGCGGCGCTGGACGGCCAGGACCATCAGGTCGCCGCTGCCGGTCAGCATCCCCGGGAAGACGCGCTCGCCGATCAGGCCCGAGCGCGGGGCGACGACGACCTCGGCGACGCCGCGCTCGCGGGTGAACAGGGCCGGGGCCCCGGCCGGCGCGTCGAGCTGGTAGTGGTCGGCGAGCACGTCCGCGTGCAGGCTGAGGTCGGTCGGGATCACGCGCGCCGACCGTTCCGGCAGCAGGCGGGGACCGAGCACGAGGCAGATCGCGATCGTCCCGGCGACGAGCGGGACGCCGACCAGGGCGAACGCGAAGAAGCCGAAGGCGCCCACGCCGGCGTGCTGGGCGGCCTCGGAGACGATGACGTTGACCGGCGTGCCGGTCAGGGCGAGCATCGAGCCCGCGCCGGCGACGAACGCGACCGGCATCAGCAGCTTGGACGGCGCCGTCGCCATCCGGACGGCGACAACGACAGCCACGGGGAGCAGCGCCGCCACCGCGCCGGTGACCGTGATCAGCGCCGCCGCGCCGGCGACGAGCAGCAGCGTCGCCGCGACCAGCCGCCCGCGGTCGCGCCCCGCCCACGCCATCAGCGCCTGCCCGGCCCAGGTCGTGACGCCCGTCGCCTCGAGCCCCTCGCTGACGACGAACAGCGCGGCGATGAACAGGACGGTCGGATCGCTGAACCCCGCGAAGGCCTGCTGGAGGTCCAGCACGCCGGCGGCATACAGCGCCAGCGTCCCGCCGAAGGCGACGAGCTCGACCGGCAGCCGGTTGACGACGAACAGCGCGACGAGCACGCCGAGCACCACGAAGCTGACCGTCGCGTCGCTCACCGCGCCCAGCGTGGCGGCGCGGCGAGCAGCGGCGAATCATCCGGGGAGGGTGATTCGCGGCCGGGCGCCGCGTCCTGGCTAGGCCTCATCGAGCGCGCGCTGCATCTCGTCGGCCAGCGCGTCGTTGCGGTAGGGGCCGGGGCGGCGCAGCGCGGCGAGGACCTGTCGGCGGCTCTGCGGGTCCTTGTCCTGGCTCATCTTGACCTTGGCGACGAAGCGCGTGATCGGCAGGCGCAGGCCCAGCGTGCCGGGCGCCAGGCGCGCGCCGACCTCGGGGTCGAGCTGGACGGGCGACGCGACGTGGCGCTCGAAGCGGTCGACGAGCCGGGTCAGGACGCGGAGGTTCTCGTCGGGGTCGAGCAGCTCCGGGACGCCGTAGCAGTGCGCGACGCTGAAGTTCCAGGTCGGCGCGCGGTGGGCCAGGCCGGAGTACCAGCTGGGCGAGACGTAGCCGTGCGGGCCGGCGACGATCAGCAGCACCTCGCGCCCGTCGCCGAGGCCATGGACCTGCTCGTCGGGGCGCCCGACGTGGGTCAGGATCGCCAGGCCGTCGTGGTCCTCGTCGAGCAGGATGGGGTAGTGCGACGCGACCAGCGCGCCGTCGTTGCCGCTGACGATCGTCGCCCAGGGGTTCTCGGCGATCAGCCGGCGGACGACGCGCTCGTCCGCGACGGCGTGGTGCGGGTTGTGGCGCATGGCCCGGCAGTATCGCGAGCGGCGCGCCCTGCGATCCTGCGGCGCGTGCCGGCCATCGACCACCTCGTCCTCGCCGTCACCGACCTGGACGCCGCCGCCGCGCGGCTGACCGCCGCGACCGGGCTGGCCGTGACGCCCGGCGGCGAGCACCCGGACTGGGGGACGCGCAACCGCATCGTCCCGCTCGGCCGCGGGCACGGGTACCTCGAGCTGGTCGCGGTCGCCGACCCGCGCGCCGCCGCGGGCTCGGCGTTCGGGCGGGCGGTCGCGGAGTGAC
>JAOPZD010000425.1 GCA_025964295.1 Conexibacter sp. | reverse complement strand
CCGGCGCCGGCCGCCTCGAGCGCTCCGGGCGGGCGCTGGACGCCGGCGCCCCGCACGACGTGGCAGTGGCAACTGAGCGGCACGATCGACCAGTCCGTCGCGGCCGACATGTACGACGTGGACCTCTTCGACACGCCCGCAGCCACCGTCGCGAGCCTGCACGCCCAGGGCCGGCACGTCGTCTGCTACCTCGACGCCGGCACCTACGAGCCCGGCCGTCCGGACTCGGGCTCGATCCCCGCCGCCGTCCAGGGCTCGGGCGTCGACGGCTGGCCCGGCGAGCGCTGGCTCGACGTGCGCCGCCTCGACGTGCTCGGCCCGATCCTCGAGCGGCGCCTGGACCTCTGCCGGAGCAAGGGCTTCGACGGGGTGGAGCCCGACAACATCGACGGCTACTCGAACTCCAGCGGCTTCCCGCTCAGCGCCGCCGACCAGCTCGCGTTCAACCGCTTCATCGCGGCCGCGGCACATGCCCGCGGCCTGTCGGTTGGCCTCAAGAACGACCTCGACCAGGCGGCGACGCTGCAGCCGGACTTCGACTGGGCGCTCAACGAGCAGTGCTACCAGTACGGCGAGTGCAGCGCCCTGCAGCCGTTCGCAAAGGCCGGCAAGGCGGTGTTCATCGCCGAGTACGACGTCGACCCGTCCGCCTTCTGCGCGCAGGCCGCCGCCTCCGGATACTCGGCCATCCGCAAGCACCTGGCGCTCGACGCCTGGCGCCAGGCCTGCTGAGCAGACGACGACCGTCGCGGTCTCACGCCGGCATCGCCCGAACCGGGTGATGCCGGCGCGCGACGGGCGCGTCAGGCTGCGACGGTGGACGCCGAGACCGCTCGCGGCGTCGCCCATCACAGCCATCACGGCCGGCGTGACCGGCTCGGCGAGTTGTGGATCGAACGCGTCGCACGGTGGTCGCCGCGGGGTAGCCGCTGGCTCGTGGACCGCCGCCCGCCCGGTGGAGGCTCGTCGCGGCGGAGACCGGGCGCCGGGAGCGCTGCCTCGGCGGCTGAGCACGGCAGGCGCCCCGCGCATCTCCCCCGCCCTACCGGACCCGCACCATCGCGGTCCTGCCCGTGCCCTTGCCGCCCTTGGGCGTGAACGTCGCGGCGAGAGTCGCGCGGCCCGTCAGCCGGGCGCCGGAGCTTGGCCTTGACCTCGACCTTGACCGAGCCGGCGCCGCGGATGGCGGCCGTGCCGGAGGCCAGCGTGCGCTTGCCGCGCTTGAACGTGATCGTCAGCCGGCCGCCGGCCGGCACGGTGGCCTTCAGCGACAGGCCGCGGCGCAGCGTGGCGGCCTTCAACGTCGAAGGCAGCGTGATCTTGAAGGACTTGGTCGAGGGGGGGTGTGCCGCCGCCACCGCCACCGCCACCGCCGGCGGCGTCGTCCCACGCCACCCACTTGCCGTCGCGGCTCAACGCGCCGCGCTGGAAGCCCGGCCCGATCGGGATCTCGCAGCCCGAGTCAAACAGGCGGTCCAGGTCCTCGAGGTCGGCTGAGTCGGCCTGCACGCCCGTCACATTGCGGCCGAGCTGCTCGACGGCCTCGTCCAGCGCCTCCTGGTGTCGGCCCGAGATGAAGACGTGAGCCCCTTCGTCAACGAACGACTTGGCGCCCGCCAGCGCCATACCGCTTGTCGCGCCGGTGATCACCGCGACCTTGCCATCGAGCTTTCCCACGATCACTCCGTTCAGCTGGTTTGCGTCGGCGCTAAGTACACCGATCGGGATGCTTAACGTAGCAAGGTGTGAGGCTAAGCACACCGACCGGTACCATCAGGGCCATGACGGAGTTGGAGAAGGGACCGCGAGGCCTGCGCCGCGGCCGGGGCGCCCGGGAGCGCATCCTCGGCGCGTCATCGCAGCTGTTCCGCGATCAGGGCATCAACGGCACGGGCATGGACCAGCTGTGCGCGGTCGCAGAGGTCTCCAAGCGCACCCTTTACCAACACTTCTCCGGCAAGGACGAGCTGATCGCCGAGCACCTGCGCCGGTTCGACCCCAACATCCTTCCCGAGGTCTTCGACCGCACCGACCTCACGCCCCGCGAGCGACTCCTCGCCGCCTTCGAGATCCACGCGCCCCTGTGCCCGTTCATCGCGGCGGCCGTGGAGATCCAGGACCCGGACCATCCGGCACGCGTCTACGCCCGTGACTACAAGAAGGCGTTCGCGGCGCGACTCACCGAGGCGGCCCGCGAGGCCGGCGCCACCGACCCCGAGCAGCTCGGAGAGCAACTGGCGCTGCTTCTGGACGGCGCCTCGGCCCGCAGCCGCGTCCTGAACGCCGACACCTTCTCCACCGCCGCCGCCATCGCCGCCGTCCTCATCGACGACGCCATCCCCGCGGCGGCGGTGCCTTCCGGCGGCCAGCTCAGCGGGCGTTGACGCCGAGCGAGAACTCGAGGTTCCCCACGCCGTTGCGGGCCAGGCCCACCGACAGCAGGCCGGCGCCCTCGAGCCAGTGCGCCATGCTCAGGTCGCCGACGTCCCGCGGGGTCAGCCCGAGGCTCTCGATGAACGCCGACGCCCTCGCTTTGGCCTGCGCGTCGTCGCCGGCCAGGAAGACATCCAGCGGACCGCCCGCGGCAAGGACGTCGCGGAAGATGGTGTTGAACGCCTTGACCACGTGGGCGCTCGCGGGGGCAGCCGCGGCGATCAGCTGCGCGTTGGAGGTGTCGTCAGGCGTGGCCAGCCCGGTGGCGGTGGCGTTGAAGGGGTTGGTGATGTCGACGAGCACCTTCCCGCCCAACGCGTCCCCGAACTGGCTGACGACGTCCACCGCGCTCTCGAACAGCACGGCGAGGACGACCACGTCGCCAGCCGGAGCGGCGCCCCACGCTCCGGCCGAGGCGCCGTCGCCGAGCTCCCGGGCCACGGCCTCCGACTTGGCGGCGTCGCGACCGATGACCTCGACGGCGTTGCCACCCTTGAGAGCCAGGCCACCAATGGCGCTGGTCATGTTCCCCGAGCCGATGATGCTGATGCTGCTCATGATGTGCTCCTTCTTGCGATGTTGTTCTCGTGCGTCGCGCGACGTGACCTTGCTAGGTACACCGAGCAGTGTGCTTAACCTACCCACATGACCCAACCCATGCGCGTCACGCGGAGACCCGCTGACATGGCGCCTGGCCCACCGTCCGAGCTGATCCTCGTCCGCCACGGCCGCACCTCTGAAGCGGTCGCGGATGCGGATCGAGCCGCGTCCGTCGATCGAGACGATGGCGCCGCGGTGGGGAACCAGCCGTCGTCGCGGCGATTTCGTCGCCAGCACCGAGGCGCTGGGCGTCCCCGTAGGCACTCGCCCCTTCAGGCACTGAGATTCCCCAGTGCCTGAAACGCCCAGAATCGTCGGCTGTCCCCGGCGATCCGCGCCAGCACCGACCTGCGGAGCACCACGGAAGCGCCTGCAAATCGACTACTTCTGTAGCGCAGGCTTCTTGCATCGCACCCAGGAGGTCGGGGGTTCGAGTCCCCCTAGCTCCACTCGGGAAGAAGCCCCGCGTTTGCGGGGCTTCTTTGTTTCTGGAGCGCTGGAGGTTGTGGGGTCCGCGACCCTGCGGGGAAGGGAGCGGGAACGGGCTTCGCGGATGGCCTGCTCGGCGGGGGGCCGCATCCGGGCGGGTCGCTCCTATGTTGTCAATGGCGTTGTTGGTGTAGTTCTCGTGAGGGTGCGGTAGATGATGCGGATGAGGTGGCGCTTGAGCGCGCGGAGCGCTTCGCGGTTGGTCTTGCCTTCGGTCAGGCGCCGTGCGAGGTAGGCCGTGGCGGGCGGGTGAACGCGGGCCTGGGTGACAGCGATGATGTGCAGCGAGCGGTTCAGGCGCCGGTTGCCCGAGCGGGTTGAGTCGATGTCTGGTGTTCTTGCCCGAGGAGGCCTCAAGCGGGCTGATGCCGGCGTAGCTGGCCAGCCGTGCTTGGTCGCGGAAACGGTCGATACCGTCGATCTCGGCGAGGATCCGGGCGGCGGTCAGCGTCCCGCAGCCGGGGATCGCCAGCAGGGCCGGGGCGTGGCGGCGAACCAGGACGGCCATCTCGCGCTCGAGCTGGGCGGCGTGCTTGGTCGCGGCCTTCATCGTGGCGATGAGCTCGCGGCAGATCCGGACCTGGATGCCCGGCGGCTGGCGCTTGAGACGCCGTGAGAGCTGATCGAGGACGTTGACGTTGCGCAGGCTGCGGGGAGCCGGAGCGAGCTCGGGATCGAGGTCGTGCAGCAGCCAGCGCAGCCTGCGGGCGTGACGGGCGGCGTCTTGGATGATGCTGTCGCGGTGGTTGGCCAACAGCGCGATCTCGTGCTCATGGCCGGCCAGCCGCGCGAGCGGCAGATCGGGCTCGCGCAGTGCCGCGCGGGCGGTCGAGAGCGCATCGATCGGATCGGACTTGCCGAACTGCCGGCTCGTCTTGCGCTCGGTGGCCATCAGCTTGGGCGGCACACGAACCACCAGTTGGCCGGCGCCGAGCAGGAACCGTTCCAAGCCACCGGAGACGTGGCGGCCGTCCTCGATGGCCCAGCGTCGCTGCTGGCCGTGTTCGCTGGCCCAGCCCAGCAGTTGCTCAAAGCCGTGCTGGCGGGCGTCGATGGTCAGGTTGCCCAGCAGCTGTCCGGTGACGTCGTCGACCGCGGCTGCGGTATGGGTGGCTTTGTGGGGATCGATGCCGATGATCAGCATCCAGTCCTCTTCTCCCGATCGAGTTGTAGGGGATGAGAATCAGACGGAGGACAGCATCAGCTAGAGGCCCGAAGGCCACGCTCCTATCAAGTCACCGCCGCCTGAATCCTCGAACGCGGCGGGCGACACGATTGGCAGCCAGCCAGCCCGAAACCGGGCGACAGGCAAGTGTGGAGCCAACCCACCGCGCCGAGGCTAAGCCGCCGCCAGGACGTCATTCCGTCACCGACCGCGCCACCCGCATTCAAGCGGATGCAAGTGTGTGCCTGTCCTAAACCCTCGCCGACCACGCGGACCACCGAAGCGCGGCCAGCGCGTCGGGATCAGACGCGATCCGCGACAGGAGCTCCGCGGCCGCGCGGCGCGAGCGGTCGGACCTCCTTGCGGCGCGGGAGGCGCGCAGGCCGGGACTGAAACCGAGGACGCGTACTCGATGTTCGCCTCGGCCGACGTCGCGGCCCAGCTCGCTAGCCGCGTTCCAAAGCTCGGCGGGCACGTTGTCACCATGCAGCGGCCGGCGGACTCGCGGCGGGGCCAAGCAGCTTCACGACTGCGACGGCCGAGCACCAGCGCGTGGTCACGGAGCTTCCGGCTCCTCTCCGTGGGCCAAGATCGCCAGCGGCTCGCGCCTTTACCACGCCGCTAGATCTGGACGACCTCTCGGACCGCGTCGCTCAGTTCGCCGAGCCGCCGCTCGATGCCGTCACACTCATAGCCCACGAATGTCACCGGGCATTCCAATGAGATTGGTGGAATATCCGGTGAGACGTCGGAGCCGTCAGTCACCACGCGGACGCGCACCCCGTCTCAGTCACGCGGGACGGCGTCTTGCCCGGCCGCCCCGGCCAGAGATGACCGCCACCGATTCGATCGTCATTGAGGATGTGACGGATCCTCGAACTACTTGCGAGGTTGACCGCATCGTCGACGCCTTTTGCGGTGGCAACGTCGGCGAGCAAAGTGCAGACAGCCAGGATCAGAGCGCGACGGCCGAAACGAGGAGGTTGGGGAGCGACGGGCGAGTCACGTCGCCGGTGCATCGCCGTAGCGCTGCAGCAGCCCGACAAGATGGAACGGCTTGCCCTCGGCAGACCACCCCTGAGCCACGGACGGCCAGATCTGCAGCAGCCGCGCGAGCGGCTTCGACAGCCCACTGGCATCGGCGTCGTCGATCACCAGCACGTAACCCTCGGCTTCGAGCCACTCCAAGTCTCCGAGGCAGTCCACGAGCGCGTCCCAGTTGTGCCCGAAGTAGTCGGGGAATGCAAAGGCCGACGCGAGGGCATCGAAGAGCTCCGCGTCGGACGCCAGCACGCTCCCGGGCACGGTTGCGACGTGGAATCTCCTCTTCCGGAACGCCTCGAACACAGATAACTCGCTGCGCGCCGCGAAGTGCACGCACTCCCACCGATCAGCAGCTTCGATCAGTCGTCCCAGACGCGCAAGATGATTCGCCGAGCTCACGGGAGCGAGACCTCCATGAAGTCGTCGTAGTGATTCCAGCTGTAGAACGCCCGATCGGCCTGCCGATCGTAGACCAGTCGGCGCGCCCCGCGGCCAGCGACCCCGGGCGTCCGCACGGTCCACTCCTGATAGGTGCCCGGAGGCAGCAGTCCCTGCTCGTTGCGGAACTCTGCCGCGTCCCGTCTGATCCGGCCGCCATTTCGCTTCGCGTACCCGAGCGCCTCATCAAGCCCATGCACTTGGTCCGGCCGTACCGAACCACGCGGTGCATCTCCAACGAGACGCGGCAAACCGGGCGCAGCCTCGTCTCCGGCCTTTGCGGCCGCGGCCTTCGTTCCTGCTCGGGCACCCCGCTGCAGCAGAGCTTCGACACCGGCCTTGACCCCGATGGCCGCTCCGCCGGTGGCTACGTCGGTAAGCAGGTTGACAGGGTTGAAGATGCTGTCGTCGGGTTCGGCGCCGGCGATCGGCCGGTCCATTCCCTGCAGGTCGAGCGTCCTGACGACAGTACCGGCATCGAGTCCTAGCGCGGCGGCGCCCGCCACCTGGCTGATGTCCTTTGCCCGTTCTTCGTCGGTGCACCGTTCCAGACAGGCCCTCTTCACCGTCTCCTGCGTAGCCCTGACGGCGCGTTGGTACTTCGCCGCCGCCGCAGCCTTCGCCGCCGGCGTCGACGACTTGACGACCTGATTCGCCGCCGGGTTGTCGAGAGCCTTGGGCTGCCTGGACCCCGAGGCCGCGGGCGTCGCCTGGTTGGTTGAGTCGCCCGACTTGTTGGTGGCCATGTTCCCGCCCTGGTTGTCGCCGCAGCGCGGCTGGCAGCCCGAGCCGGCACCGGGGATGTGCCCGTCGAACTCGACGCTGTCGACCGGATCGGCCCCCGCGAAGTCATAGCGGTTCTGGGTCAGCGGGCTCGCGACCAGCGACAGATCCGACTGCGCCGACTCATAGCGATCGCTCTGCAGGAAGCGCCCAACCGACGGCCGGTAGTCGCGAGCTTGCATGTCATAGGTCTTGACCGCGCTGTCGTAGTCGAAGCCGTTGAAGCGCAACGGGTTGGTCGCCGCGTCGCCGGACATGCCGGCGTTGGCGTCGACGTCGAGATCGCCGTACGGGTCATAGACGTAGCGGTTGGCGCCGGGCACGGTGCCGTTGGACTCCTCCAGGCCGGTCGGGTTGCCGTTGGCGTCGGTCGCGAACGTCTTGGTCGTCTGCGTCGAGGAGCCGGTGGCCTGCAGTGTCACGGCGAGCGGCGCGTTGGCCGAGTCGCGGTCATAGGACATCGCGCTGGAGGTCGTCGCGCCGGTCGCGACCTGCTGGCCGGAGATCGACGAGGTGGCGCCGATGTACTTGTACCCGCTCTTGTCGGTGGTGCCGCCGACGTGGTCGGTGCGGTTGTCGCGGCGGTCCATCCCGTCATACTCGAACTGCTGCTGCTCGGCCGCGCCCGGGGAGCGCTGGCGGGTCAGGCGGTCGAACTCGTCGTGGCAGTACAACGTGGTGTCAGACGCTGTCGTCGGCAGCGTCGAGCTGCAGTCCTCCGACTTGACCGCCGTGGGCACCGTGAGCGTCGGCGCCGTCGCCGAGCTCACGTTGGTCTGCACCTCGACGGTGGACCGGAACTCGTTGTACCCGTACACGTCCCACGTCGGCGTGGTCACGCCCGGGACCGTGTCCTTGACGTTGTCCAGACGCTGCCCCGTGTAGCTGTATGTCTTGGTCTGGACCAGCGAGCCCCCCGCCTGCTTCTCGGTGGTGTGCTCGATCGATCCGTCGGGGTTGCGGGTGTAGTCGATCGTCCAGTCGTGGTGGTCGACGCCGTTGGCGTTGAAGTCGGTGCCCCGCTTCCAGGACGCCAGCTGGTCGCGCGCGTTGTAGGTGTAGGTGCCGACGCCCGGCGTGTCGCTCAGCCGGTTGCCGCGGATGTCATAGCTGTAGCTCGTCAGGATGTCGCTCGCGCCCGTCGGGCGTCGGCGACGCTCGGTCGGCTGGCCGAAGTCGTCGAAGTAGGTGGTGACCAACGTGTCGTCCTGCTGGCGCCGCGTACGCCGCTGCCCGGAGGGGTGGTACGTCGTCCGCACGCACCGGACCCCGGCCGGCGGCGACCCGCCCGCGACGCAGGTGTTGTCGTCGATCGCCGGCGAGCCGGTGAGCTTGGAGGGCTCGTAGAACGCCCCGATCGTCTCCTTGTCGTCGGTGTCGTAGGTGAAGCGCGTGTAGCTGCGCGGCGCACCGCCGGCCGGGTCGGCCATCGTGCCGTCGGAGCGGTTGAGCGTGCCGTTGACGCGCCGCAGCGTGACGTTGCCGTCGTGGTCGTAGCTGAACGCGCTGTCGCGGCCGCGCTGCCACGTCAGGGTCCCCGCGTTCTCGTCGCTACTGCCCGTGCCGTAGCGCTGGACCACCGAGGACGCGCGCCCGGCGCCGTCGCGGTCGGTGTAGGTCATGCGCGAGTGCGCGGGGTCGTGGACGCCGACGAGCGACTCGTTGGGGTCGTACCAGTAGGAGTAGCTGCGCGGGGTCCCGACCGTCGTGGTCCCGACGAGCGCCGAGCCGGTCCGGGTCTTCATCTCCCCGTTGGGCCAGTACTCGCGCCCGATCGACGAGATCTTGTTGGCGGTGGTCGTGACGTCCGGATCGAGCTTCCAGCTCAGCTGGCTGCCGGCTTGATCATAGTTGTAGGTGTTGCTGTTGATCTGGACCGTCGCCGTCGCAAAGTCCTGCGAGCCGCTGATCCAGCCGTTGAGCAGGCGGTCGTAGGAGCTGTGGATCGAGAACGGCGAGCCCGCGTTGACGTTGTCGACCGTCCAGATCGTCCGCGTCCGGTCGAGCGGGTCGTAGTCGACCTTCTCGGCGTAGACGCTGTCGCTCGTGCCTGAGCGCGGCTCGTAGATCGCGGTCGGCTCGCCAGACTCGCCCGCGCTGTAGGAGTTCGCGCGGTCGGTGTAGTCGTAGACCGTCGCGTGGACGGCGTCGGTGGACGTTGTCGAGGTGAGGTTGTCCCCGATCACATCCGGGTTGGTCGGCGCCCAGGACTGCGACGCGCCCGTGCCGCTCATCGTCACGCCCGAAGGGTCGACGACGCGGCGCAGGTTGCTGTTGGCGTCGTACTCGGTCAGCGTCGTGCGCGGGCCGGTGCCCGCGGTGCTGAAGCCGCCGCTCGCGGCGTGCCCCTGCGTCGTGCGGTTGCGGAGCCCGCGGCCGTCGTAGTCGTAGCTGGTCAGCCGCGCCACGTCGGAGCCGCCGTCGGTGGACGCCCCGCCCGGATCGGTGCGGGACGCCATCGTCCCGTCCTGGAAGTAGGTGTAGGTGCTGGTGTTGCGCACGCCGCCGACGATCGGCCCCTGCTCGGTGAGCAGCCGGTCGGCGGCGTCATAGGCGCGCAGCGTCTTGTAGTCGTCCTGGTTGGCCGGAGCGGCGACGCTGCCGTTCGGGGTCAGCTCGCGCAGCAGCTCGTCGTCGACGTCCCAGGCGTAGCCCCAGCGGTCGCCCTCCGGATTGGTCTCGCCGATCAGGCGGTCGAGCGTGTCGTAGTCATAGTTGTACTCGAAGTCGCCCACGGTCGCGCTGGCGACGCCGCGCGGCGTAACGCGCGTGAGCAGGTTGTCGTTGGCGTCGTAGACGTACTGCGTCTCCTCGCGCGTGTCGGAGAACGATGCCCAGCTGCTGGGCACGCCCGACGCGCCCGGATCGGTGCGGTCGACCGCACGGTCGAAGCTGTCGTAGGTGAGGTCGGAGTGCCAGCTCGTGTCGCCGAGCAGCGAGCTCTTGGTGGTGTTGCCGTCCAGGTCGTAGTCGTAGCGGTGGGCGATGACGCCGTCGCAGCCCGCGGTGGTGCGCGTGCACGGCGTGGGATCGCCGGCGGCGAGCGTCGCTCCGGCGCTGGCGCCGAGCGGCTGCGTCGTGCCGACGATCCGCCCGGTGGGGTCGTAGTCGATGCGGCTGACCGACAGCGCCGCGTCGGTGACGCTCGTCAGGTGGCCGTCGTCGTCGTAGCTCAGCAGCGTCGCGCCGCCGCGCGGCAGCCAGGACGGCGCGTCGGCCGGGGTGACCGCGCCGAACTTGCCCTGGGCGGTGGACTGCGACTGATCGGAGGACGTGTCGACGCCCGTGAGCGGCGTCGGCCGCTCGTCCACCTGCGGGCCGCCGACCGGCAGCTGGTCGGCTGTGGTCGGATCGGTGTAGCGCCGGCCGGGATCCGGCGCGCCGTTGGCGCCGCCCCAGGTCAGGCTCCACCAGGACGGGCGGCTGGTGGACTCCAGCTGCCCCGAGTCCAGGAAGGTGTTGGTGATGCTCTTGTTGCGGCCGTCGACGATCGTGGTTGGGTTCCCGACCTCGTCGCGCGTGTACGACACCTTCCAGCTCTTGTAGTCGTTGTTGGCGTCCCCCGTGCGGCTGTACTGGTTCGGCGAGAACGGGACGCTGCGCGTCAGCAGGTCGCCGGTCTGGTCGTAGGCGTAGCGGGTGGTGAAGTAGCGGTAGCTGCCGTCGGTCTCGGTCGTGCCGTTGGCAACGCCGCGCGGCGTCGTCTGGGCGATGACCTTGCCGTCGGCGCGGCGCTTGATCGCGGACGTGGCGCCCGTCGGGTCGACGGTCGTCAGCAGCTGGTCGCGGTGGTCGTAGGTGTAGGTCTTGGCGACGTTGCCTGCGCCGGACGTGAAGCCGGTCGGCACGTCGTGGTCGTCGCGCGGCAGGACCTGCTTGACGAGGTTGCCGTCGACGTCGTAGGTGTACCTGTTGGTCCGCGGGGAGCCGGTCGCGTCGGTCGGCGCGGGTCGCTCGGTCTGCGACAGGAGCTCGTCGACGCGGTCGTAGGCCATCGACGTGCGCAGCTTGCTGAGCTGGTTGAGGGCGATCGCCGAGGCCGCAGCGTCGGCCGCCGCTTGGGGCGTCAGCGCGTCGGCGGTGGCCGGGTTACCGTCCGGGTCGTTGTTGCGGGCGGCGTCGTTCTGGCCGACGATGTTGCCGCGCGGGTCCAGCGCGAAGGACTGCACGTGGACCGTCGAGGTCGCGTGCCGGCTCTCGGCCACGATGCGTCCGGCCGGGTCGCGCGTCCACTCGGTCGTGTAGGGCAGCGACGGCGAGCCGCCGCCGGCCGGCACGCCGCCGGCGCCGCGCGGGTCGGTGCGGCTGACCAGCAGGTCGGTGTCGTCGTAGGAGAACGTCGTCACCTCCGGCCGCGTGGTGTAGGTGTTGCCGCGCGGGTCGCTGCCGGTGCGCGCCCAACCGGTCTGCGTGACGGTCAGCGGCTGGTCGGTGGCCGAGAACGCCGCCACCGTCGTGCGTCCGGTGCCCGGGTTGGTGTCGCCGACGAGGTTGCCGTTGCGGTCGTAGGTGTAGTTCTCGGTGATGTACTGGCCGCTGGCCGACTTCTTGGGGGTGATCTTCTGGATCGCCCGGTCGAAGCCGTCGTAGGTGAAGCGCGTGGTGTAGGTGTTGTCCGGCGTGGTCTGGGTGTTGCGCGGATCGACCTCGGCCAGGACGTTGCCGACCTCGTCGTAGCGGTAGCGCCAGCGGTGGGCGGTCGCCGTCGCCGTGTTGGGGCTTGGCGGCGTCGGGTAGCCGGTGTCACGCGTGGACTGCGGGTTGCCCTTGGGGTCGATGACGGTCTTCGGCTGGCCGTTGGCGTCGTAGTCGTTGTAGGTGGTGACGTTGCCCAGCTCGTCGGTCTCGGCCTTGACCTGGCCCACGGGGCAGGTCGCGCCGTCGGCGGCGACGCAGTAGTCGGTGTAGGACTTGGGTCCGCCGTCCTGGTCCTGGCGCCAGTTGACGTTGCCGGTCGCGCTGTCGACGTCGAACTTCCAGCCCACCTTGGCGCTGCCGCCCGGCGCGGTGCGAGGGTTCTCGACCCCGGTCAGGTCGGCGACGAAGTTGGTGTTGGGGTCGGTGGCCGGCCGCAGCGCGCTCTTGCCCGTGCTGAGCAGGTAGGAGAGCGTCGTGGTGCGGGCGGTCGCCTTGTGCGGCGTCGTGTCGTCGCCGTCGGGGTACGTGGTCTGCGTCTTGAGCAACCCGGACATCGAGTCGTAGGTCATCCGAGACGGCGCGCCCTGGTCGGTGACGACGCCGGAGCCGTTCTTCAGGACGCCCTCGGAGACGCGGGTGAGGTCGTTGTGGCGGTCGGTGACGGCGGGGTCGGTGTCCCACTCCAGCGTCGTCGAGATGTTGTTGGGGTCGACGATCTCGACCGGACGGCCGTAGGCGTCGGTGTGGTGCTTGAACTGCTGGCCGCGGGCGTCGGTGACCGTCATCGTCCGGTCCGACGCGCCGTAGTCGGTGAAGCCGTAGCTCGTGACCTTGCCGCGACGGTCGGTGATCGTGTCCGGGACGAGCGCGGCGACCTCCCCCCCGGTCGGCGTTCCGGAGTGCGTCTGGTAGGCCACGGTCGTCAGGCGGTCGGCCTCGCCGTTGTCGCGGTGTTCGATGACGTCATGCAGGCGCATCGGCGCGTTGGGGTCCTCGCCGGGCAGGTAGTCGAAGGCCCAGCGGCGCGAGTGGTCGCCGGTCGGCGCGAGCGTCTCGGCGTTGTCGACCTCGTTGAACGAGGTCAGCTGCTTGTTGGCGTCGTAGCCGAAGACGTACTCGCGCGCGGCGTGGTCGGTGATCTTGGACAGCGGCGTCGGGCGCATGAGCGTCCCGAGGTCGGTCAGCGTCGTGGCCGCCTGGGTCAGCAGCGTCTGCACGGTCAGCCCGCTGCCGCCGCTGATGACGGCGGCCAGGCGGGTGTCGAGGCGCGTCTGGTCGGCGCCGACGCGGCTGGTGTAGGAGAAGACGAGGTCGCGCCCTGCGGCGTCGGTGACCTTGGTGGCGCGCAGCGTGCAGAGCTTGCCCGCGGCGCTGGTCGTGACCGACTGGGTGAGCGGCACCTGCAGGCCCCAGGCGTTGCCGGAGGTCGGCGTCCCGGACACCGAGCCGAGCATCTGGGCGATCGTGCAGCTCGACGCGCTGGTCCCGGACTGCCCGGTCAGGAGGTCGTACTTCTCATAGGTGTAGGTCAGTGCGTTGCCGTTGCGATCCTCGGTCCGGATCAGGTAGCCGAGCTGGTCGTAGAAGTGCGCGACGCCGTCCGGACGGCTCATGACCCAGTAGGGCTGGGTGATCCCGTCCCCCGTGTAGGCCCACCGGCGCAGCGTGAGGTGGACGCCCGGCGGGGCGATCCACTTCTGCGTGTTGACCGTGTCGCGGGTAAAGTGATGGCGGGTGCCGTCGGCGTCGGTCATCGTGATGTCGTTCCCGATCGTGCTCGGCAGCCCGGCCGGGACCCCGCCGGCGAGCTTGCCGTCGCGGACGTCGGCGAGCCCGACCCCGGACAAGGGCTCGTTGAGCCGCGTCGGGCCCGAGGCGCCGAGCGAGGCGCCGCGGCCGGCGATGTTGTAGGAGACGGGATCGTTCAGCGCGACCGGGCCGAGCGGATCCAGCGCCTGCTGCTCGCCCAGGCGCGGCGGGCTGTCGAGCGAGTTGTAGTCCAGGTTGACGAACGTCGACAGCCCACGGCCGGGGTTGACGATCGGCACGTCGTGCCAGAGCAGGTTGCCGGTCTCGGCGTTGACCATCAACCGGGAGCCGGCGCCGGTGTCGACGCTGTCGTAGTCCCAGAACTTCTCGAGGCCGATCCGGGTGTTTCGGACCGTCGTGTCCCACGGGCGCCAGGCCTGGATGACCTGCGCGCTCGTGTTGTAGCAGTAGGTCGTGAGGTGGCCGGCGGCGTCGGTCGTGACCGTGCGGTCGAAGACCACGTTGTTGGGATAGGGCGAGTTGGAGACCGGGGAGACGCAGGCGTGCCCGGTGCCGGCAGCCGCCTTGTAGTCGAACTTGGTGATGCTGTCGGGCCGCGCGTCCGGGAAGTCCTGCGTGATCTGCGTGACCTGGCTCCAGTCCCCCTGGGGGCCATACACCAGGCTGAAGATCTGGTTGTCGCGAGAAGTGACGCGGTCGAGCTTGTCCCACGTGTCGGGCAGCGCGGCAGCGTCGTAGTGGTAGGTGGTGGTCTGGTTGCTCGGGTTGATGTAGCCGGTGAGCAGGTTGTGGGTGTTGACGATCGTGGTGGTGTACTTCCACTCCGTCGCGCCCTTGGTGATCTTGAGCAGCTGGTTGTTGGTGCCGTAGACAAATGTCAAGACGTCGCCGTTGGCGTCGGTGATCGTCCCGATCTTGGCCGGGTTGGAGCTGTTGGGCGCGATGTCGATGTGGTGGCCGGCGGCGTCGGAGACCTTGGACAGCGCGACGTGGTGGCCGTCGAACGAGGGCGAGTAGGTCCACGTGACCCCGGTGTCGCGGAAGGTCAGCGTCGCCACGTCGGTCGACTGGTCGGCGGTCAGGTCGGCGTTGATGTTCGGCGGGCTGAGGTAGGCCTTGGTGCTGCCGGTGTCGTGGATCGGGTCGCGGTCGAAGCGGTAGATGCCGTTGCCGTTGGCGTAGATCGTGCGCGAGTCGTCCCACCAGACTCGGTCGTTGACGAACGCCGCGTTGTTGATGGACTCGACCCAGCCGCTGCCGAACATGCCGTTGCCGTCGCCGAGGTCCTGGCCGTTGAACGTGCGCCGGACCTTGAGGTTCAGGCCGCCGACGCCGGGCAGGTTGATGTCGGTGCTGTCGACCGCGACGTTGCCGGTGGCGGCGTTGACGGCGATCTTGCTGTTGCCATCGAAGCCGACCGACTCGAAGGTCTGGTCGCTCTCGAAGCCGGGGTGCCACTCGAAGTCGATCCGAATCGTCGGCCCGCCGTGGTCCCACGTGTGGCCGTCGAAGTTCAGGACCGTGTTGGTCCCCGTCTCGGCCTGGGCCCGAATCAACACACCGTTGTTGGTCGACGGGCTGCGCAGCCAGCGTTCGGCGAGGCGGCTGACGTTGAAGTTCACCCAGCCATCGGCCCAGCTGGAGTAGAGCGTGGAGGTCGCGGCCTGCGGGTCGGACACGATGTCGCCGCCGGGCGTGGTCCACGGGTGCGTCGGCGACGTGCTGTTGTCGTACTTGTTCCACGTCGCGCCCGAGCCGAGCAGCTTGCTCAACCCCGAGACGGTGACCGGCGTGGAGCTGTTGGTGCCGACCTGCGACTCGAAGTACAGGCCGATCGTCGCGTTCATCACCGAGGCGGTCCGCGGCACGGCGGTCCCGATGTCCGGGAAGCTCAAGGCGGTGCGGTAGATGCCACCGGAGTCGTGGCCGAGCTTCAGGGTCGTGCCACCGCAGGCCGGGGTGTCGGGCGTCGCGCTGGCCAGCGTGCAGGACCAGTTGTCGCCGTACCAGATCGACGGGTCGATCTTGACCGGAAACGCGGCGGCGGCGAGCCAGTCGGGATCGACGGCGACCGTCAGCGTCTGCTTGTCGGCGGAGAGGCGGTAGACAACGTGCTCGGCGGTGGGGCTGTCGGCGCCGTTCTCCTGGACGGTCGGGGCCGGCAGCCAGAAGCGCGTCACGCCGTTGGCGTCGCGAAAGGCGACGGCGCCGTCGTCGCGGAGCTCAGGCGTGAGGCCGGCGCTGGCGTCCAAGGTGTAGTGGTAGGTCGCCGGCGCGGTGGCGTCCGCGAGCGTCAGCGTCTCCTTGACGCCGAGCGGCTGGGCCTTGTACGCGGCGTCGACGCCGTCCAGGACGTCGTCGTAGGTCGCGGTCGGCCCGTCGGCCACGGGCGTGGCGTCCTGCGCGGCGCCGTCGAGGGTGAAGGAGACCCAGCGGCTGCCGGCGGTGACCTTGGTCGGATCGGCGAGGCTCTCCGGCAGTGAGACGGCAGCCGCCGCATCGGTGGTCTCGAGGCCGCCGTTGCCGTCGGAGGTCAGGTCGGTGTCGATCGGCTTCCAGTCGCCATGCGCGTCGCGGTAGTTGACCGGCGAGGCCCAGATCTGCGCCTGGTAGGTGCCGTCGGCCTTACGGTAGGTGCGCGAGCTCTCGGTCCGCAGCTCCGGGATCTCGTTCCCCGTGGCGGGCCCGGAGAACGCCGGCGACGGCGGCGACGGCGCGTTGTCGGCCTCCGAACTGGACCCCACGACCAGCGCCACCAACAACGCCGCCACGCAACCGAACAGCGCCACGAGCAGCACGAACCGCGACCGCGAAGCGGACATAAAATTCTCGATCCCATCCCGTTTTGGACCGGCGGCAACCCTCCGCCCGTGCGTCAGACTGCGGACGCGGTCGGCAGCCAACTGGGTTATCGATTAGCTGTCAATAGCAATCAGTGGCCCCTTTGTGATCAGGTCCGGCTTCGGACTCGGGTACACCCGGAGCGTTTGCGTCCCTGCTGGCGGGGAATCGCGAGCAAGGCGGCCGACAGGTACTCGAACCCCTCGTCGGTGCGTTCGGCGATTAAGCTGTATGCACGCCGTAGGCCCATTCCCGTAGGAGGGTCTGGATGAAGCGCTCGGCCTTTCCGTTGGTGCGCGGGGGATGGACTGGGTGCGCAGGTGACGAACGTCGACCTGGCGGCAAACGATCGCGTGGGCGTGACTGATGCAGGGCGCATCGTTGTCGGTCATCACGCGGCCGCCCAAGCTGGTACGAGCACCTCGGCGGCGACCCGCTGTCGCCGCGGCGACAGCGCGGTGTCGCCGCCGCGTCCGGTGGGCGCGTCCGGTGGCGCGAGCGTCAGGGCATGGCCCAACGCAACTCCTCCATGTCGCTACGAACGGTCCGGCGGCGGCGCGGCCCGGCGACGGTGATCGTCGCTTTGGCGGTCGCCCTCGCACTACCCGCGCCCGCCTTCGCGGTGACGGGCGTCCTCACCGAGACGCACGGCGACCGGCTCGACGGCACCGAGACGCCGGAGACCTACTCCGTCGCCACGCCGGAGGGCACGTACGCCGTGGCCGGAGACCCGCCCGGTGACCTCGTCGGCCGCACCGTCACGATCGACGCCTCCGCGCGCGGCCGTGGCGGCCCCCGTGCGGTCACCTCCGATGCGGCCGCCAAGGCCGTTGCGGCGGCCGGTCCGCAGAGCCTGCTCGTCATCATCACCGCGCTGCCCGACGCTGCCGCGCAGACGATCACTCCGGAGCAGGCACGCGCGGCCGTCTTCACCGACGCCACCTCGACGTCGGCGCTCTTCGCGCAGCAGTCCGGCGGCGCGATGACGCTCGGCGGTCGCGTACGCGCCGACGGCGACGTGACCGGTCCGTACCTCCTGCCGGTCTCCGGGGCCGGGTGTCCCACCGACGCGATCGCCGACGCGGCCGACCGCGCGGCCGCGGCCGGCGGCTGGTCTCCGGCGTCCTACGACCACGTGCTTTATGTCCTGCCGCGGCTCACCACATGCGACTGGGCCGGCCTCGGCCAGATGCCCGGCCGCCGCGCGTGGACCAATGGCTACCTGGAGACCAGCGTCGTCGCGCACGAGCTGGGGCACAACCTCGGCGCGCACCACGCGTCGTCGCTTCGCTGCGCCGGCGCAGGCGGCGCAGCGGTGGCGCTCTCGGCGTCCTGCTCAGCCAGCGAGTACGGGGATCCGTTCGACGTGATGGGGCTGCAGGCGCATCTCATGTCGAGCTGGCACCGGGCCCAGGTCGCCGAGCTTCCCGCCGACCGGCAGCGGACGGCGACCCAGTCCGGAACCTTCCCGATCGTGTCGGCCGACGCCATCGGCGCGATGGGTACGCAGCTGCTGCTCGTGCCGCGCAAGCAACCAGGCCGGCCGGTCACGAGCTACCTGGCGGTCGAGCGCCGCTCGCCGCTGGGGCCGTTCGACGCGTTCGACTCGATCGCGCCGGTGAGCGTCGGGTTCTCGATCCGCGTCGTCCCGGCGCTGAACGTCAGCAGCCAGTCCCTGCTCGTGGACGCGACGCCCGAGACCGCCTCGGTGCTCGACTCGCCGCTGCTGCCGGGACGGACGTTCGCCGACGACCTCGGCGGCATCTCGATCGCGGCGCTGGACGCCGGCACGGTCCAGGTGACGATGCCGCCGTTGGTCGACGACGTGCCGCCCACGCCCCCGGAGCTGATGCGCCTCGAATCGTGGGCCGGGGTCGTGCATGTGTCGTGGTCGCCCGCGACCGATGACACGGCGGTGGACCACTACGACATCGAGCGCGACGGGGCGGTCGTTGCCGGTCGCGGCGCCGAGGCGACGGGGTTCGACGATGTTGTGCCGGGACCCCGCACGGTCAGCTACCGCGTGGTCGCGGTGGACGCCGCGGGCAACCGTGGCGCGACGAACGCCGGTTCGGTGTGGGTTCCTGCGCCGGCGCGCGACTCCTCGACCGGCGGCGCCAGTCTTCGTCCTGTCCATCCGCGGCCGCGGGTCGGCCGGCTCCGTCTGCGCTCGAGCAAGGTCCGGCATAGTCGCCGGGGCTGGAGTGTCACCATCCGCGTCACGGCCCTGCACGCGACGCGGATGTCGGCGACGGTAGGCGGCCGGCGGGTGGCCCTCAGCCACGGTCCGGCGCTGACCGTTCGCTTCCGCTACCCGTACGGCGCGCGGCGCCGGACGCTGATCGTCCGGGCGGGCAACGAGCGCGGCAACAGGCGGGCGACGTGGACGTACCGCTAGCCGCTGCGGCAGACTCGTGTCGCATGGCGCCAGATCTCGGACCGTTCGACGACCTCGAGCCTGAGACGCGCGCGCTGGTCGAGCGCCTGGCGGGACCACCGCGCGCGTACCGCAGCGGGGAGCGGGTCGTGGTCCAAGGCGACCCGGCCTCGTCTCTGCACGTCGTGCAGACCGGCCACGTCGGCGTCGAGGTCCTGGACCCCATCACCGCCAAGAGCTACATGATCACCGTCCTCGGCCCGGGCGCGCTGTTCGGCGAGCTGGCCGTCCTCGACGCCGGTCAGCGCCGCACCGCGTCGGTGACGGCACTGGACCCGGCGACGGTCCTGGCGCTCTCCGCCGACGCCCTCCGCGCGCTGCGCACCCGTCGGCCCGAGGTCGACGCGACGCTCGTCGGGATCCTCACGGAGTACGTCGTCCGGCTCACGCAGCAGCTCACGACGCAGCGCTTCAGCGACGCCGACATGAAGGTCCGCATCGCGCTGTGCGACCTGCACCTCGCGTTCGACCGTGGCGAGATCGCGCTCAGCCAGGACCAGCTCGCGGAGGTGGCCGGGGTCAAGCGCCAGACGGTGAGCCGCGTCCTGCGCGAGCTCGAGGCCGAAGGGCTCGTCACGCGAGCCGCGGGGCGCATCACCGTGGCACGGTTCGTCGAGCTGTTGCGGTCGGTCGGTCGCGTGTGATCGGCATCGCGGATCTCCTGTCGCTGCTGTGGCGCGGCGGGCCGCTGCGCCAGGAGCTCGTCGTCGCGGCGGGCGCCGCGCGCGTCGTACGGGTGACCGGCCACGTCGGCTGGTGGGGCCGGCGCGTCGCGGGCTGCCCGCAGCTTGTCGTCGACGGCGGTGACGCGGGGCGCCTGACGGGGGGCGTCGAGCGATGGGAGGGGCGCCGCCTGCGCTGGGGGCTCGTGGAGTGGCGCGTGCGCGTCGCGGCGTCGCGCGCGACC
>JAOPZD010000403.1 GCA_025964295.1 Conexibacter sp. | reverse complement strand
CCGCGACGGCCGGCTCGGCGTCGGCGGCGGTGGGCCAGCCGCCGCCGGAGTGGGCCGCCAACGCCGGCGCATGGCCGGCGTTCAACCACGACCTGGCCAACACCCGCGCCACGACGCAGACGCCGATCGACGCCCAGACCGTGTCGCGGCTGAAGGTCAAGTGGAGGTTCGCCTTCAAGGGCGCGAGCGGCTTCGGCGCGTTCGCCTCGACGCCGATCAGCCTCAACGGCACCGTCTACCTCCAGGACCTCGACTCCAACGTCATCGCGCTGGACCGCACGACCGGCCACGTCAAGTGGCAGCACGTGTTCGACAAGCCGAGCGTCGGACCCAACGGCGTCGCGTTCGGGGACGGCCGGATCTACGGCGCGACCCCGACGGACGCCTTCGCGCTCGACGCGCGGACCGGCAAGACGGTGTGGAGCCACAAGCTGATCCGGAACACGCACGAGGGCATCGACATGACGCCCCAGGTCTTCGACGGCACCGTGCTGCTGAGCACCGTCCCCGGGAACGTCTCGAACTTCTACGCGGGCAACGGCGACGGCATCGTCTGGGCGCTCGACGCCGCGACCGGCCAGACCAAGTGGAAGTTCAACACGATCTCCGACGGCGCCAAGCTGTTCGGCAGCGCGAAGGTCAACAGCGGCGGCGGTCTGTGGTACCCGCCGTCGGTCGACGGCCAGGGGCGCGTCTTCCTCTCGGTCGCCAACCCGGCGCCGCTGTATGGCACCAAGACGTTCCCCAACGGCTCCAGCCGCCCCGGGGCCGACCTGTACACCAACTCGCTGGTCGCCCTCGACGGCCAGACGGGCAAGCGGCTCTGGTTCCAGCAGGCGCTGCCCCACGACGTGCGCGACTACGACCTGATGATCCCGGCGATCCTGGCCACGCTGCCGGTCGGCGGCGTCGACACCGAGGTCGTGCTGGTGGCCGGCAAGATGGGCAAGGCGTTCGCCTACCGCGCCGACGACGGCCGGCGGCTGTGGACGACCTCCGTCGGCCGGCACCTCCACGACACCGGCCCGCTGACGCGCAAGGTCGAGACGGTCTTCCCCGGCGACTTCGGCGGGGTCGAGACGCCGATGGCCTTCGCGGCCGGCCGGCTCTTCGTGCCCTGGCTCGACCTCGGCATCCAGGCCAGCGCGACCGGCCCCGCGACCTCGATCAGCGGCAGCGTGGGCGCCTTCAAGAGCGGCCGCGGCGGCTTCACCGCCATCGACGCCGCGACCGGCGCGGTGGCCTGGCAGCGCAAGCTGCCGTCGATGGACTTCGGCGCGGCCACGGTGGCCAACGACGTCGTCTTCACCAGTGACTACGCAGGAACGCTCTACGCCTTCGACACGCAGACCGGCAGGACGCTGTGGAGCCAGAAGACCCCCGCCGGCATCAACTCGTTCCCCGCGGTCGACGGCGACACGCTGCTCGTCGGCTCCGCGGCGGCCGGCTTCACCAAGAAGCCCAAGTTCCAGCTCATCGCCTACTCGCTCTCATAAGCCACCTCAAGGAGTGCTCCACCATGAAGAAGCTCATCGTCGCGGCCGTCCTCACCGCCGCGGTCACGCCCGCCGGGCTCGCCTCGGCACGAACGGACCCCACCGCGTACGCGGCCGCGACCACCAGGATCTCGGTCACGGGCAAGGAGTTCTCGTTCCACCTCTCCAGGACGTCGATCTCCAAGCCCGGAACGGTCGCCTTCACCTTCCGCAACGCCGGGACCATGGCGCACGACTTCAAGATCGGCGGCAAGACGTCGAAGCTCATCGGCCCGCACAAGACGACGACGCTGGCCGTCACCTTCCACAAGAAGGGCCGGTTCACCTACATCTGCACCGTGCCCGGCCACGCCCAGGCCGGCATGAAGGGCGTCTTCACCGTCCGCTGACCGACACGCCCGCATCACCCGGAGTGCCCACGGCGGCGCCGATCGGCGCCGCCGTCGGCGTAGCCCGCGAGCTTGCGCAGGAGGCGGTGCAGCTCGGCGCGCTCGTCGGGGTCCAGGGCGCCGAAGAGCTCGTGGGTCAGCTCGCCGGCGGCCTCGCGCGCGGCGGTCAGGGTGCGTTCGCCGGCGGCGGTGAGGTGGAGGGCGCGCTTGCGGCGGTCGTAGGGGTGAGGGCGGCGCTCGGCGAGGCCGGCGCGCTCGAGGTCGTCGACGAGCGCGACCATCGTCGAGGCGTCGATGTGGATGGCGGCGACGAGGTCCTGCTGCGCGAGGCCCGGACTGGCGTCGATCATCACCAGCGTGGCGAAGTGCGGCGGCCGCAGCCCGAGCTGCTCCAGGGTCTCGGCGAACGCGCCCCGCGTCTGGGCCGCGACCCAGTTGAGGAGGAACCCGGTGAACTGCCCCATCGGCTCCGGAGGCGTGCCTGACCCGATCAACATGTGCCAGGAATGTTAGTCGGGCAAATCGTTTGTGATACGAATGATCGCCCATGGCCGCCTTCACGCGCTGGATCCTCGCCCATCGCCGGCTCGTCGCCGGCTTCTGGATCGTCCTGACGATCGTCGGCATCGCCACCGCAGGGGCGGCGACCAAGGCGATGGACCAGAAGTTCTCCGTGCCGGGCAAGGAGGGCTGGGAGACCAACCTGGCCATCGCTCGCGCCTACCACGGCACGGGCGGCAACGCCGCGCCGCTGGTCCCCGTCGTCACGCTCCCGGCCGGCAAGACGGTGGCCGATCCGGCGGTGCGCGCCGACCTGCGCAAGGTCGAGACCACGCTTTCGCGCGCGCTGCCGGGCAGCCGCGTGGCGGGGTTCGCCTCGACGGGCAGCCGCGCGTTCGTCTCCCGGGACGGCCGCACGGCGTTCGCGATCGCCTACCCGACGCCGCAGAAGGACCAGCCCTTCGGCGACAACCCGGACGCCGAGAAGGCGGCGCGCAAGGCGCTGGCCGGCGCGACCGTCGCCGGCGCGCCGGTCCGGCTCTCGGGCTACGACGCGCTGGCGGCCCAGAGCGGCGACAACAACGGCCCGGGCGTCCTGGTCGAGGCGCTGTTCGGCGGCCTCGGCGCGCTGATCGTCCTGGCCTTCGTGTTCGGCTCGTTCCTGGCGATCGTGCCGCTCCTGATGGCGATCCCGGCGATCATGACCTCGTTCTTGACCGTCTACGCCCTGACGACGGTCATCCAGATCTCGCCGATCGTGCAGTTCCTCATCGCCTTGATCGGCCTGGGCGTCGCGATCGACTACTCCTTGCTGGTGGTGGTGCGCTGGCGCGAGGAGCTGGCCCACGGCGCCACGGGCGACGAGGCGATCGTCAAGGCGATGGAGACCGCCGGGCGCGCCGTGGTCTTCTCGGGGACGACGGTCGCCGTCGGCCTGCTCGCGCTGGTCGTCCTGCCGCTGCCGTTCCTGCGCAGCGTCGGGATCGTCGGCATTCTGATCCCGCTGCTCAGCGTCGCGGTCTCGCTGTCGTTGCTGCCGGTCGTGCTGCACGCCTGGGGCCCGCGCCTGGACTGGCCGCACCGGCGCACCGACGACCGCGCGTCGGCGGCGTGGACGCGGTGGGCGCAGGGCGTCGTCAAGCGCCGCTGGGCTGCCGCCGGCGTGGCGATCGTCATCCTCGGGCTGCTCGTCGCGGCCGCCACGCAGCTGCAGCCCGGCGTCTCGGACCCCAACACGCTGGCCAAGGGCGGCGCGGCCAAGACCGGGCTGCAGCAGCTCGAGCGCGCGGGCATCGGCTCGGGCGCGCTGCTGCCGCACGAGATCCTCGCGACCCCCGCGCACGCCGACGGCGTGGCCAAGGCGGTGGCCGGCGTCGCCGGCATCCACGGCGCGGTCGCGCCCGCGGCGTGGCGCACCGGCGCGGTCGCC
>JAOPZD010000391.1 GCA_025964295.1 Conexibacter sp. | reverse complement strand
CCGCCCTCGGCCGCGACGCCGCCCCCGCCGCGTGCGGGCGCGGGCGCCACGCCCGAGCCCGAGGAGCACGGCCGCTCGATCTGGGCGATCCTCGGCGCCGCGGCAGCGCTGGTCGTCGTCGGCCTGGTGCTGGTCTTCGTCGTCTTCGGCGTGGGCGGCGGCGGCAGCGATCAACAGGCCGGCAACACCATCGCCGACTCGGGCGCGGCCACCACCAC
This sequence comes from Conexibacter sp., assembly GCA_025964295.1. Next base: position 9,276 of record JAOPZD010000391.1, on the reverse strand, counting down.
GACGCCGGGCGCCGGCGCCAAGACGACCACGAACGGCGCGCCGGCCCCCGAGCCCGGCAGCTACACCGTCGCCGTGCTCAACGGCACGGCCGTCCCGGGCCTGGCCCGCGGCGTCGCCAACCGCCTGCAGAACACCAAGTTCAAGATCGGCAACGTCACCAACGCCGCCGACCAGACGCGCTCCGCGACGCTCGTCGAGTACGCGCCCGGGCACCTCGCCGAGGCGCAGGCCGTCGCGAAGGCCATCGACGTCGGCAAGGACGCGATCCAGCGCGTCGACTCGGGATCGCGCGCGATCGCCGGCGAGCAGGCGAGCGTGGTCGTGATCGTCGGGTCCGACCAGAACACCTCGCCGCAGACGACGCCCTAGTCGGCCCTGAGCCGTGGCCGGGTTCCTCGACCTCCCCGAGCGCAGCGTCAAGCCGCGTGACCGCGGGCTGACGCATGTGCTGGACAAGGGCCTGTCGGTCGCGCAGGTCGACGGCCTGATGGAGGTCGCGGGCGCCGCGGTCGACATCGTCAAGCTCGGCTGGGGGACGGCGCTGGTCACGGGCAACCTCGAGGCCAAGCTCGAGCGCTATCGGGCGCACGACGTCCCGGTGGTCCTCGGCGGCACGCTGACCGAGATCGCGCTGCGCGACGGCCGCGTCGACGGGCTCATCGCGTGGTGCAAGGAGCTGGGCATCGCCCACGTCGAGGTCAGCGACGGCACGATCGACCTCGACACCGCGCGCAAGCGCGAGCTCGTGGCGCAACTGGCGCAGGAGTTCACGGTCTTCTCCGAGGTGGGCTCCAAGGACGACGAGCGGATCATGGCGCCGTACCGGTGGGTCGAGGAGATCGAGGCCGAGCTGGCGGCCGGCGCGTGGAAGGTCATCGCCGAGGCCCGGGAATCGGGCACCGCGGGGATCTTCCGGCCCGACGGCGAGGTCCGCATGGGCCTGATCGACGAGATCGCCCACGCCATCGATCCCGCGCAGCTGATCTTCGAGGCGCCCCAGCGGGCCCAGCAGGTCTGGTTCATCCGGCGCTTCGGCAGCGAGGTCAACCTGGGCAACATCGCGCCCGACGACGTCCTGTCGCTCGAGACCCTGCGCCTGGGCCTGCGCTCCGACACGATGGAGCGCGAGACATGATCGCGCTGGCCCGCCACGGCGAGACGGGCTACAACGCGCTGGAGCGCTTCCAGGGCCATCTCGCGGTTCCGCTCAACGACCGCGGGCGCGAGCAGGCCCGCGAGCTCGCCCAGCTGGCCGCGCGGCGGGAGTGGGCGGCGCTCGTCTGCTCGCCGCTGGCGCGTGCCCGCGAGACCGCCGACATCGTCGGCGCCGCGATCGGCCACCACCCGATGGAGGACGCGCGCTTCGCCGAGACCGACACCGGCGACTGGACCGACCTGCTGTTCGCCGACGTCGCGCGCGAGGAGCCGGAGCTCTTCGCCGCCTACAAGCGCGGCGACCCGGCGTTCGCGTTCCCCGGCGGCGAGTCGTTCGCCCAGCAGCAGCTCCGCGTGATGGAGGGCATCGACGCCGCGCGCCAGGGGCCGCGGCCGGCGCTGGTCGTCACCCACCGAGGCTCGATCCGCCTCGCGCTCGCCGCGCTGCACGGCGACGACGCCCGGCGGACGGCCGAGATCCCCAACGCGTCGCTCGTGGAGCTCCCGTGAGACGAGCGGCGGTGATCGTCTTCGGAGTGCTCGTCGCCGCGACCTTCGCGGCGTTCTTCGTCGCGCAGCGGCTGAAGAACAGCCCGAGCGTCATCCAGGACCTCAGCTTCGAGACCCGCGGCCCGGGCAACGTCTTCTCGCCCAACGGCGACGGCCGCCGCGACCGCGTGCGCGCCGGGCTGATGCTCAAGGACGCCGACCACGTCACGCTGACCTGGATCAACAGCGACGGCGACGCGGTCAAGACCGTCGTCGACGACCAGCCGCTGGCGCCCTACAAGCGCCTGTGGGGTGTTCCGTGGGACGGCACCGACCAGGACGGCAAGCCGGTCCCCGACGGCCGCTACAAGATGCGCATCACGCTGCGCGACCAGGGCCGGACGATCGTGCCGACGACGTCGGTGCTCAAGGACACCAAGCCGCCCGAGCCCAAGGTGCTCTCGATCGGCCCGCGCCGGGAGTACGGCCCCGAGCTGATGCCCGAGCCCGGCGGCGCGCTGGCACGCGTGCATTTCGGCCCCGCGCTGGGCTCGGCGAAGATCCACGTCTTCCGCACCGCGCCGGGCCGGCCGCGCGCGGTCCGCACCGACCGGCTCGTGGCGGGGCGCAAGGAGTGGGACTGGGACGGCACCGCCGGCGGCCGGCGCGTCTCGCCCGGGACCTACCTCGTCGTGCCCGAGTGGCGCGACGCCGCCGGCAACGTCGGCACCGGCGTCCCGCTGGACCGGGCGGGCCTGCCGATCCTCAAGCAGCGCACCCGGCTGCCCGGTCGCGGCGGGATCACCGTGCGTTACGTGGGCGCGCAGCCGCCGGTGACGCCGGCCAGGGCACGCGACCGCGTGGAGGTGCAGGTCGACGCGCGCCAGGAGCGCTACTCCTGGAAGCTGCGCCGCCTCGGCGAGTCCGCGGTGCGCGCTCACTCGACCAAGCCCAAGACGAAGACCAAGGTCGTCTTCCAGGCGCCCGGCGGCAACTCCGGGATCTACATCTTCGAGGCCCACACCGGCGCCCACCGCACGCGCATCGTGCTCCCCGTCCAGGCGCGGCGCTCGGTGGCCGGCACGGCGGCCTAGCCGCGCGGCGTGCTCGTGCTGCTGCCCTACACGACGTGGCAGGGGCTCAACCCCGGCGACGACGACGGCGACGGCGCCCCCGACACGCTGGCCCTCGGCGGCCCCGCACGGTTCTTCCGCGTCATGGCCGGCAACGGCCTGCCGCAGGGCTTCACCGAGCAGGAGGGCCCGCTGCTGCGCGCGCTGGACCGCGCGGGCCGCCGCTACGACATCACGACCGACCTGGCGCTCGTCCTGGGCAAGGGCCCGCGGCTGACCGGCCACCAGGGCGTCTTGATCCCCGGCGACGCCCGCTGGCTGCCCGCGCAGGTGCGGACCGACCTGCGGACGTTCGCCCGGCGCGGCGGCACGGTCCTCTCCACCGGCACCGACAGCCTGCGCCGCTCCGTGCGGATCGACGTCGCCAAGGCCCGGTTCGTCGCGCCGACCGCCGAGCGTGCCACCGACCTGTTCGGCGCCCGTCTGCGCCCAGTGGTCGCGCAGCAGACCGACCTCGAGGTCTTCCAGGAGGATCCCGAGGTCGACCTCTTCGCCGGCGGGCCCGGCCTCTTCGCCGGCGTCCCGGCCTGGGAGCAGACCGAACGCGTCGGCACCGAGGCCGACCTGCTGACCAATGCGGTGACCAAGAGCCCCGAAGGGCGCTCGGTCATCGTCGCCGCCCAGTTCGGCAAGGGCCTGGTCATCCGCACCGGCTTCCCCTCCTTCGCGCGGCGCCTCGCCGCGGACACCGACCCCGCCACCACTGCGCTGATGGCCCGGATGTGGACGCTCCTCTCCCGCTGATCCTCTGCGCCCTGCTCGCCGCCGGCGCCGTGCTCCTGCCGGCCGCCCGCCTCCGCGCGCTCGCGACGCTCGGCGCGCTGATCCTCGCGCCGGTCCTGCTCGTCTCCGACATCTGGGACACCGAGCAGGTGCGCCCACTGCGCGACCACCCGTCGGTCGGGGTGGCCGGTGCCGTGGCGGGCATCGCGGTGCTGGCCGCGCTCGCGGTGCTGATCGACCGCCGGCCGGCCGCGTTCCCGATCGCCGCCGCGGCCGCGCTGCCGTTCCGCGTGCCGATCGCCTCGGGCGGCTCGACGGCCAACCTGCTCGTCCCGCTCTACGTCGTCGTCGGCGCCGGCGCGCTGGCCTACGCGATCCCGCGCCTGCTCGGGTCCAAGCGCGACGAGCGCGAGCGGCCCCCGACGGCGCTGGAGTGGCTCCTGGCCGGCACGGTCGTCCTGTACGCGGTGCAGTCGGCCTACTCCGACGACTTCGGCAAGGCCCTGGAGAACACGGTCTTCTTCTATGTGCCGTTCGCGCTGCTCTTCGCCCTCGTGGCGCGGATCCGCTGGTCGGCGCGGCTGGCCGCACAGGTCCTCGGCGTGCTCGTCGCGCTGGCGCTGGTGTTCGCGGGGATCGGCTTCGTCGAGTACGCGACGCGCCACCTGCTCCTGAACCCCAAGGTCATCGCGTCCAACCAGTTCGAGTCGTACTTCCGCGTCAACTCGCTGTTCTTCGATCCCAACATCTACGGGCGCTTCCTGGCGATCGTGATGCTCGGCGTCGCCACCGTGCTGCTGTGGGCGAGGCGGCCGCGCGACGTGTGGGGCGCGGCGGTCGTGCTGACGATCCTGTGGGCGGGGATGGTGCTCACGCTCTCGCAGTCGAGCTTCGCGGCGCTGCTGCTCGGCCTGCTCGTGCTGGCCGGCGCGCGCTGGAGCCCCCGCTGGGCGGTCGGCGTCGGCGCCGGCGCGCTGGTGGTGGGGGCGGTGTTCGTGCTCGTCGCGCCGTCGTCGCTGCACCTCGACCTCAAGAGCTCGAAGTCGGCCGACAGCGCCACCAGCGGCCGCTACGACCTGGTCAAGGGCGGCGTGAACCTCTTCGCCGACAAGCCCGTCGAGGGCCACGGGTCCGGCGGGTTTTCGCGCGCCTACCGCCGCGCCGAGAAGGGCTCGGCCGAGAAGGCCGTCTCGGCGTCGCACACGATCCCGGTGACCGTCGCGGCCGAGCAGGGCGTTCCCGGCCTGGTCGTCTACCTCGGGCTGCTGATCGCGGGGCTCCTCACGCTCTTCCGGGGCGTGCGCGGCGATCCCGTGCGCGCGGCGGTGGCCGCCGCCTTCGCGGCGCTGGTGCTGCATACCTGGAGCTACGCGTCGTTCCTGGAGGACCCGCTGACCTGGGCGCTGCTGGGCATGGGCCTGGCGCTCGCGCTGGAGGCGCGGCGGACCGTGCGCACGCCCGTGCGGCCCGCGGTGGGCGGCGGTACGCCCGCGCCCGCGCGGACGACCACCGCATGAGCGCCCGCCGGATCGAGCTGCTCGCCGTCGGCGCGCTGGTGCTGGCCGGCGTGCTGGTCTGGGCGCTCGTCCCGACCTATCCGAACTACGACGCCTACTACCACCTGGCGTGGGGCCGCGAGATCGTGCACGGCCACCTGCCGACGTTCGAGGCCTACCAGGCGCCCACCGAGCATCCGCTGTACCTCGCGCTGTGCGCCGTCCTCGGCCTGCTCGGCGAGCACGCCGACCGCGTGCTGGTGCTGTTCACGGTCCTCTGCCACGTCGCGTTCACCTACGCCGTCTACCGGCTCGGCGCCGCCATCTGGGACCGCCGCGCCGGCGTGGCCGCCGCGCTGCTGGCCGGCTCGTCGTTCGCGCTGCTGCTCTACGCGGCGCGCGCCTACGTCGACGAGCCGTTCCTGGCGCTGGTGCTGTGGGCGGCGGCGCTGGAGGCGGAGCGCAGCGCGCCCGCCGGCCGCCGCGCCGTCTGGGTGCTCCTGGTCCTGGCGGGCCTGCTGCGGCCCGAGGCGTGGGTCCTGGGCGGCCTCTACTGGCTCTGGCTCAGCTGGCGCGCGCGGCGCCCGCTGTGGCGGGTCGTGGGGCTGGCGCTGCTCGCGCCGATCCTCTGGTGCGCGGTCGACGCATGGGTCACCGGCGACCCGCTGTTCTCGCTGCACTCGACGTCGGACCTCGCCGACGAGCTCAACCGCAGCCGCTCGTTCTCCGAGGTCCCCGGCGACTTCGTGTCGTTCCTGGTCGACACGGCGCGGCTGCCGGTCGCGGTCGCGGCGCTGGCGGGCGTCGCGTGGTCCTGGCGGCGCCGCGACGCCCGGGCGGTGCACGTGCCGCTCGCGCTGTTCCTCGCCGGGTCGTTCACGTTCTTCGCCACCTCGGCGGCCGGGCTGTCGGTGCTCCCGCGCTACCTCACGGTCCCGGCGGTCGCGCTGTGCCTGCCTGCGGGCTACCTCGTGACCCGCTCGCGCGCGCTGCTGGCCGTCGCGGTGGTGGCGGGCCTGGCGTTCGTCGTCGTGCGCGCCGACGCCTTCGACAAGCTCGCGACCGAGCTGCGCTTCATCCGCACCACGCACGACGACCTGACCGCGGTCCTCGCGACGCCGTCGGTCGCCCGGGGGCGCGCCTGCGGGCCGGTGACGCTGCCCAACTACCGGCTGGTCCCCGACACCCGTTGGATCCTCGACGCCGGCCAGAAGCAGGTCGGCTCGCGCTCGGCGGTCCAGCGCAAGCAGGGCGTCGCGCTGCTGCTCGTCGGCGAGAAGCTGCTGCGCCGCTACGGCTTCGCCGACGGCGCCTCGCCGAAGACCAACGCGCCGCCGGAAGGCTTCATGCGCGGCGACCGGCGCGGCGGCTTCACGGCCTACGTCGGGTGTCCCTGAGCGTCACGAACTGGGGCGTGAAGCCCTCGCGCTCGTAGAAGCGCAGCGCGTCGCGGTTGGTCGCCACCGCGGTGAGCGTGAGGCCGTCGTAGCCGCCGCGCTCGACCTCGTCGCGGACCAGCGCGATCAGCCGCGCGCCGAGGCCGGTCCCGCGGGCCTCGGGCAGGACGCTCAGCGTCTCGAGGTCCAGCCGCGTGCCCTCGTCGTCCCAGGTGACCGAGGTGAACGCGTCGGGGCGCACGAAGGCGTAGGCGATCGCGCGCCCGTCGCGGCGGGCGAGGAGGAGGAAGCAGCGAGCGTCGGCCAGCCAGCCTTCGTACTGCGCGCGCCGGCGAGCCCAGGTCCCCTCGTCGTCGCGGACCGGGCCCATGCCGGGCGCGATCTCGCCGTGGTGCGTGCGCAGGGCCAGCCACAGCGGGCGCACCTCGTCGAGCAGCTCGTCGCGGCCGCGCGTGATCTCGATGCCGTCGTCGCTCATCGCGGGATCCCCAAGGCCCGCAGACGATCCCACAGCGGTGCGTTCTGGGCCTCGGCGGTCTGCTCCAGGGCCCACGCGCGCAGCGCGAGGTCGGGGCTCGTCCGCGCGCCGGCCTGCTCGGTCAGCGCGGCGGCGAACGCGTCGGCGTCGGCGGCGGTCGTGACGGCCTGCGACCACGTCCGGACGCCGGCGAGGTCGGGCGTGACCGTGCGGCGGCCGAGCCGCGCGTACTTGAGGATCCGGTAGGGCAGGCCGGCGTCGTTGAACGGCTCGACCTTGAACGGGACGATGCCGACGTCGGCGCAGAGGATCAGCCGCGAGGCCTCCTCGTCGGTGCGCGCGCCGAGCCAGACGAAGCCGGGGTGCGCGCGACACCAGGCGTAGTCCTCGGCGTCGTCGCCCTTGGCCTCGCCGTCGTGCCAGGCGCCGACGAGCAGCAGCGTCAGGTTCGCCATCCGCTCGGCGACGGCGCGCAGGAGCGTCCAGTCGGTGCGCCAGCCGAGGTGCCCGAGCGAGACCGCGATCACCGCGCCGGTCGGGTCGGGTGCCGGGAACGTGTCGGCGGCGAGCGGGACGAGCGTCGCGTCGCGGCCCGCCGCGGCCTCCAGGCGGGCGAGCTCGTCGCTGGCGACGAAGGTCAGCGAGGACAGGTGCCCCGCGGCCTCGTGCAGCTCGGCCAGCCGCGCGCGCATGTGCGGCCCGGCGTCGTAGGCGTGCTCGTAGCGGTCCCAGCGGCCGTACCAGAGCTCGCAGTCGGGGACGCGGGCGAGGATCGCGCGGGCGAGCAGCACCTGGACGGGGTGGAAGATCACGATGACCTTGGGCCGGTCGCCGTTGCGCCGCAGCGCCCGGATCAGCCGCTTGGCGACGCCGTTGGCCAGCACCTCGCCGATCGCGTGCGGCGCGCGGGCCAGGGCGCCGTAGGGGACGCGCGGCGGCTCGACCGCGACGACGCCCTCGGCCCGCAGCAGGTCCTCGGCTTGGTCGCGCAGGATGAAGCCCTCCAGCGGGCGCGGGAGCAGCAGCAGGCAGAGGGGACGCAGGTCGGCCACGGCGGTGCAGCGTAGCCGCCGCGATGCGGGCGGGCCGACCGATACGGTGGCGGCGCCCATGGCCGGCTTGTTGCGTCGACTTCTTGCCAGCACCTTCGCCTACCAGGCCCCGAGCATCCTCTCGAGCCTGCTGGCGCTGGTCACGCTGCGCCTCTACACCGGCCATCTGAGCACGGCGGACTACGGCTACGCGGAGAACCTGCTCACGGCGATCATCTTCACGTCGATCCTGCTGCGCTTCGGGATCGGCGAGGCGTTCGTGCGGTTCTGGTTCGACGACGAGGACCACGCGCGGCGGCTGGACCTCGCGCGGACCGTGACGTCGTGGACCCTGTACGTGTCGACGGCCGTCGCGCTCGTCGGGCTGGCCTTCGCCGGGCCGCTGTCGCGGCTGATCCTCGCCCACGACGACGCGACGCTGATGGCGATCGGCCTGCTCGGCCTGTGGGCGTTCACGAACCTCGAGGTCGCCAACGCGCTGCTGCGCGTGGAGGAGCGGCTGCGCCTCTACGTGACGATGGCGTTCTGCAACATCCTGCTGACGGTCACGCTGACCGTCATCCTGGTGGTGATCGCCGACGGCGGCGCGCGCGGCTACGTGCTCGGCAACTACGGCGCTTCGGCGGTCGTCCTGGTCGGGCTGTGGATCGTCCAGCGCGACCGCGTCTCGTTCCGCCCGCCGCGCGGGACCGTGGCGCTGCTGCGCTTCGGCGGGCCGACCGTCCCGGCCGACGCCGCGGCGTTCGCGCTCAACGTCGTGGACCGGACCTACCTGCTGCACGTCAAGTCCGCCGACGCGGCGGGCCGCTACGCGTTCGCGGCGAAGCTCTCGACGGTGGTGATCGTCGCGGTCCGCGGCTTCCAGGCGGCCTGGCCGCCGCTGGCCTACTCGGTGACCGACGAGGCCCAGGCCGCGCGGCTCTACGCGCGCGTGACGACCGCCTACGTGGCGGTGACCGGGATCGTCGTGTGCGGCGTGACGCTCGTCGGCCGCTGGGCGGTCCGGGCGCTGGCCGACGACCCCAGCTACTACGGGGCCTCCGACGCGCTGCCGTGGGTCGCGCTGGGCTGGGCGCTGTACGGGCTGGTGCTCGTGCTGGTCACCGTCGCGGGGCGGGCGAAGGTGACGACCCGGAACTTCCCGGCGACCGCCGCCGGTCTGGTCGTCAACGTCGTGCTGCTGGTCACGCTCGTCGGGCCGCTGGGGATCGCGGGCGCCGGCATCGCGCTGTGCGGCGCCTACGTCGTGATCGTCACCGTCCTGCACCTGCTGACCCGCCGGCTGTTCGCCGTCCCGTTCGAGTGGGGGCGCCTGGCCGCGGCGGTCGTGGTCCTGGCGGCGCTGGGCGTCG
>JAOPZD010000380.1 GCA_025964295.1 Conexibacter sp. | reverse complement strand
CCAGCGCCGCCCGCTGCGCCTCGGCCAGGTTGGCCAGGACCGCGTGGCGCTGGACGTCGACGATCCGGACGGGATCGCCCAGGCCCGCCGTCGCGGCGGCGACCAACTTGAGGTGGAACTCGGCCGGCGCGGGCTTGGGCCAACTCGTGTCGTCCAGCCACGCCATGACACGCGCGCGCCCGTCCTCGGTGAGCTCGTAGACCTTGCGGTCGGGACGATCGGACTGGCCGACGTGCTCGGCGCGCACGAGCCCCGCCTTGTCGAGCCGCGCGAGCGTCACGTAGACCTGGCCGGCGTTCAGCGCCTCCGCCAGCGGGCCGAGCGCGAGCTGCAGGCGCGCGCGGAGCTGGTAGCCGTGCGACGCCTCCTTGGCGAGCAGCGCCAGCAGGATCTCCTGGACGACCCGCAGTTGATAGCCGTGCGACGGCTCCTTGCTCCCTGCGCGAACCGCTCGAGGCATCGAAGGACGCCTCCTCTCTAACCGTTATCTAGCGCGAGAGTAACGGTTATCCAGGAGCGGTGTCAAGGGCCCGGCCGAGGCTCGGAGATCACACCGGGGGCGCCCCCGCGTGTCTGGCTCCCACGCGCCGCGGGTACGACGGCGCCATGGCTACCTCAGAAGGTGGGCGCCGCGAGGCGCGGATGTCGGTCAGGCGATCGGCGACGGTCGGAAGCGAGACGCGTGCGTCGTGGAAGACGTCGGAGTTGTTGGTGTTCCTGCTGTTGGCGGCGGGGATCTTCGTCGCGGCCCAGCACGTGGGCAGCAGTGGCGACAACGCCTTCACCGCCCAGCGGGCCTGGCTCTACGTGACGATCCTCGGCTCGGCGTACATGATCAGCCGCGGGCTGGCGAAGGCCGGGTCGCGCTCCGCCGACGACGACCCGCGCGAGACCGACTGACCGACGGGGCGCCCCGGCCTCGCGCCCCGCCGGTCGCTCCCCGGCGTCAGTTCGCGTGCACGTGCGCGGCGAGCGCGCGGAAGATCGCGAGGTGGCGCTGGTACATGAGCCGGTACTTCTCGGCCAGCGCGTGCACGGCGGGCAGGCTGCCTTCGCGGCTCTCGCCGTCGGCGGACTGCAGGTCGCCGATGTGGTCGCCGACCTCCAGGCGCGCGTAGGCCCGGTCGAACGCCGCGCCGGTGTGCTGGCTGGTGTTGCCGATCTCGTGCTCCTGCATGATGCTGGGGCCGGAGGGCAGCTTGACGCCCAGGCTCCTGGCCAGCGCCTGCACGGCGTGCAGCTCCCCTGAGTGGTCGCGGACCATGGTGGCCCCGGCCGAGCGCGCCTCGCGGCTGCGGCCCTTGGACACGGCGATCTTGCCCATCTTGATCTCGAAGTGCGCGCCCTCGGCGGTCTCGATCAGGAAGTGGCGGTCCCAGCGCGGCACGCTGTTGGCCGCGGCGGCGGTGCCGCTGACGGCCAGCGTGAGCAATGACGTCAACAGGAGCAGGCGAGCGATCATGCGCGCGGACTGCCCCAAGGGCGAGCACCGGCACACATGGAATGTCAGCCGTCGAGCCGGAGCAGCATGCGCAGCACCGGGGCGGCGCGGCGCGGGTCGCTCCCCCGTGGTGAGGTCGAGGTAGATGTAGGACTCGATCAGCCGGACGATGATGGAGGCGGCCCGCGCGGGCCGGCCGCGTTCGTCGCTTCTCACTCTCGGCGGGTGACGCGCGATCCACCTCGCGCCACCGACAGTGGGAGCGTGATCTTCGCGCATGGCGTGTTCGGGCAGGGGTTCATGGCCTGTGGCTCGGTCGCCCAGGCCGTCGCCCGGGACGCGTCGCCCGCCGAGCTCGAGGGCCTGGGACGGGCGCCGGGCATCGCCGACGCCGACCTCGCCCGCGTCCTGGAGCGACGGGCCGTGCCGAGGACGTCGCGGGCCCGCGGCACCCACCTTGGCACCCGCCTGCCCGCGGTCGTGCTGGGCTGGGAGCCCGTGCCGGAGGGCGGTGCGCGGATGCGCGGCCAGATCTCCCGGCTCGCCCGCCCGGTGCACGCCGCCACGGTCGCGTGGCGCAGGCTGCGGGGGGCGGAATGGCTGTAGGCCCCATGCTGCGCCGCGCCCTGCCCGGCTGGCTCGCGGGTTACTCGCGCGCGTGGGCCCGGCCGGACCTGATCGCGGGCGTCGTGATCTGGTCGGTGGTCACGCCGCAGGCGGTGGCCTACGCGCAGATCGCCGGCCTGCCGCCGCAGGCCGGGCTCATGGCGGCGCCCGGCGCGATGATCGCCTATGCCTTGATCGGCACCTCGCGGCAGCTGGTGGTGAGCGCGACGACCGCGACGTCGGCGGTCTCGGCGGCCACGGTGGGCCCGCTGGCCGGCGGCGACCCGGTGACCTTCGCGGCGCTGTCGGCGGCGCTGGCGCTGGTGACGGGCCTCGTGCTGGTCGCCGCCGGGGCGCTGCGCCTCGGGGCGATCGCCGACCTGGTCTCCAAGCCGGTGATGACCGGCTTCCTCTTCGGCCTGGGCCTGACGATCACGCTCGCCCAGCTGCCGAGCATCCTCGGGGTCCCGGACTCCGACGGCAACTTCTTCCCGCGCGCGTGGGACCTCGCCGGCCAGCTCGGCCACGTCGACGGCGGGACGCTGGCGGTCGGCGCAGGGTCGATCGCCGTCCTGCTGCTGGGCCGGCGGCTGGTGCCGGCGATCCCGTCGACGCTGGTGGTCCTCGTCCTGGGCATCGGGATCTCGGCGGCGCTGCACCTCGACCGCCACGGCGTCGACGTCGTCGGCTCCATCCCGCGGGCGCTGCCGGACCCGGCGTGGCCGCACGTGTCGGCCGACGACGTCGTCAAGCTCGTCACGCCCGCCTTGGGGGTCCTGATCCTCTCCGCCGAGGCCGTCGGCGTGGCGCGCCAGCTCGCCGTCAAGCACGGCTACCGCGTCGAGGCCAACCGCGACCTGATGGCCTTGGGGGCGGGCAACGTGGTGGCCGGCCTCTCGTCGGGCTTCGTGCAGTCCGGCGGCGCCAGCCAGACGGCGGCGGCCGACGGCGCCGGCGGCCGCAGCCAGCTCGCGTCGGTCGTGTGCGCCGCGCTGCTCCTGCTCACCGGCGCCTTCCTGGCGCCGCTGTTCGAGCATCTGCCCCAGGCGACGCTCGGGGCGATCGTCGTCGTCGCGGTCTCCGGCTTCTACGACGTCGCCGAGCTGCGCCGCTTCGCCACCATCCGCCGCTCGGCGATCGCCTTCGCCGGCCTCGGGCTCGCCGGCGTCCTCGCGCTCGGCGTCCTCCAAGGGCTCGTGGTGACCGCCGGGCTGTCGTTGGTCTACGTCGTCCAGCGGCTGAGCCGACCGTCAGTCGGCGTGCTCGGCCGCGACCCGGTCAGCGGCGCCTGGGGTCGCCTGGACCGCCATCCGGACTGGCCCGCTCCCGACGGGACGCTGGTCATCCGCAGCGACGGGCCGTTGCTGTACCCCAACGCCGACGGCGTCCGCCAACGGGTGCTCGAGGAGGTCGGCGCCGCGGTCCTCCGGCCGGCGACCGTCGTGCTCGACCTGTCGCAGTCGGTCGACCTGGACATCCAGTCGGTCGACTCGATCGCCCAGCTGGCCGGCGAGCTGCGACGCGACGGCATCGACCTGCGGCTCGCGGCCGTCCGCGAGC
>JAOPZD010000370.1 GCA_025964295.1 Conexibacter sp. | reverse complement strand
CGGCGCCACGCGGCGCGCAGCCGCGCGTCGCCCAGCAGCAGCGCCAGCAGCCCCGCGTAGCCGGGATCGTGGACCTCGCCCGCGAGGTGCTCGAGGAAGCCGTCGAGCTCGTCGAGGTCGCGGTAGGCGACCGGCAGGAACGCGGCCGGGTCGGCCTCGCCCTCGCCGGCGCGGGCGATCGCGCGCAGGTCGAGCTGCAGCGTCTCGCGGAAGCGCTCGACGCGGCCCGCGATCCGGACGAGGTCGCCGCGCTCGAAGCGCGCCGCGGCGACGTCGGCGTCGCGGAACACGCGCGCCGGGATCGCGCCGGTGCGGTCGCGCAGCTCGAGCGCGAGGTACGGCGTCCCCGCGCGGGACATCAGGCGCTCCTTGCGCGTGCAGGCGTAGATCCCCTGCACCTCGTCGCCCGCGCGCAGCGTGGCGATCGTCGGGGCCGTCGCGGCGGGGGTGTCGAGGGAGGCGGCTACGGGTTCGGTCATGGAGGGCGCTGCGGATGACGCTACCGTCCTGTCGATGCAGCCGCTCATCTGGGAGAGCCGGCCGGATGGCCTCCGGGCCCCGGCGCTGGTCTGCGCGTTCACCGGCTGGAACGACGCCGGCGACGCCGCCTCCGCCGCTCTCCGCTTCTTCGGCGCGTCCCTCGGCGCCACGCGCTTCGCGCAGATCGACCCCGAGGAGTTCTTCGACTTCCAGGCAACGCGCCCGCGGGTGACGATGGTCGACGGCGACACGCGCGAGCTCGCGTGGCCGTCGGTCGAGATCTACGAGGCGCGCGTGCCGCGCGCGCCGCGCGACCTCGTCCTGCTCTCGGGGCCGGAGCCGTCCTTCCGCTGGCGGACGTTCACCAAGCTGATCGTCGACCTCGCCGAGGCGCTGGGCACGCAGATGGTGGTGTCCTTGGGCGCCCTGCTGGCCGACGTGCCGCACTCGCGGCCGGTGGGGATCACCGGGCTGTCGAGCGACCAGACGCTGGTCGACGGCCTCGAGCTGGCGCCGACGACCTACGAGGGGCCGACCGGCATCGTCGGCGTCCTGCACGCCGCGTGCCAGGAGGCGGGCATCCCGTCGGCGTCGCTGTGGGCGTCGGTCCCGCACTACGTCGCCGCGGCGCCGAACCCGAAGGCCGCGCTGGCGCTCGTGCGCAAGCTGGAGTCCCTGGTCGGCGTGACCGTCGACGCCGAGGAGCTCGAGCTGGCCTCGGCCGACTACGAGCGCCAGGTGTCGCTGGCCGTGCAGAGCGATCCGGACGTGCAGGCCTTCGTCGAGCGGCTGGAGAAGACCGCCGCCGAGGAGGAGGAGGAGGCCGATCCGACCGAGCTGCCGTCGGGCGACGTGATCGCCCGCGAGTTCCAGCGCTTCCTGCGCCAGCGCGGGCCCGAGGGGCCCGACGTCGCGGGGATCTAGCCGGCCTTGGTGGATCCGGCCGCGGCCGCGGCTGCGGCGCTGATCGAGCTGCTGGAGCGTGGCGGGTTCGTCGCCGCGCAGGAGGAGGCCGCCGAGCTGCTCGCGCGCGCCGGCGGTGACGGCGAGCTGCTCGACGCGCTCGTGGCGCGGCGGCTGACCGGCGAGCCGCTGGCCTGGATCACGGGCTCGGTCGAGTTCTGCGGGTTGTCGGTCCGGATCGATCCGGGCGTGTACGTGCCGCGCTGGCACTCCGAGCTGCTGGCCGAGCGCGCGGCGGCCGCGCTGCCGGAGCACGGCGTTGCCGTCGACCTCTGCACGGGGTGCGGTGCGATCGCCGCGGTGCTGGCGGCCCGGCGCCCGTCCGCGCGCGTGGTGGCCGCCGACGTCGATCCGCGCGCCGTCGCGTGCGCGCGCGCCAACGGCGTCGACGCCGTGACCGCCGACCTGCTTCCCCCGTCGCTGGCGGCCGGCACGGTCGACGTCGTCGTCGGCGTCGTGCCCTACGTGCCGACCGGCGAGTTGGGGTTGTTGCAGCGCGACACCTTCACCTTCGAGACGCCGCTGGCCTACGACGGCGGTGAGGACGGCTGCGCGATCCTGCGCCGGGCGATCGCGGGCGCCGCGGGGGTCCTGCGGCGCGGCGGCGTGCTGCTGCTGGAGCTGGGCGGCGACGAGGCGTCGCTGCTCTCCGGTGACCTCGCGGGTGCGGGCTTCACCGACGTCGTGGTGCTGCGCGACGAGGACGGCGACGTGCGCGGCGTCGAGGCGACGCTGGGCTAGAGCGCCGCGGCCGCGGCCGCCTGGCGACGCACGACCCGGGCGCGCAGCGCGGCGCCCGCCAGGCCGAGCAGCGTGCCGGCGATGGTCGTGATGAGCGCCTGCAGGATCGCGGGGTCGGCGATCGTCGCCACGCGGCCGGTCACCACCAGCGCGTCGGCGAGCACGAGCGCCAGGCCGAAGAGCAGGCCGCCGGTGGCGCCGCGGCGAGCGGCGCCCGCAGGGTCGTCGTGCTCCAGGCCGGCGCCGAGGCCGCCGAGCGTGGCCAGCAGGTTGGCGACGATCCAGGCGCCGACGCCGAGCCCGAGGGTCGCGCCGGCGAGGAAGCCGCCGATGGCGGGCGTCGCGTAGGCCAGGACGAGGCGGAGGGCCGGCGGGCGCTCGGAGAGCAGCGGGGGCAGGAGCATGGAACGCGAGCGTCTCCGCCCGGAGGCGTCCTGTCAACTGGCGTTGGCCCCGCGACGCCGCGCCCGCTTGGCCCTGGACCGTCGCGGCCGGCGTGTCAGCATGCGGGCGCGATGAGCACCACCGTCAGCGACCTCGGCTCCTTCACCCCGCCGGCCGGCCTCCCCGGCGCCTCTCCTTTGACGGGCGCGCGCGTCCGACTCGAGCGGCTCGACGTCGGCCGCCACGGGGACGACCTGTTCGCCGCCGGGCACGACGCGGGCGACCCGCAGTTGTGGTGGTACTTGCCCTACGGGCCGTTCGACGGCGACCGCGCGGGGTTCGACGCGCACCTGCGCGGCCAGGAGGCGGCCGACGATCCGTGGTTCTACGCGGTCGTCGACGGCGCCACCGGCCGGGCGGGCGGCATCGTCAGCTTCCTGCGCGGCGACGCCGCCAACGGGTCGATCGAGATCGGCCACATCTGGTTCGGCGCCGCCCTGCAGCGCACGCCGCAGGCCACCGAGGCGATCTTCCTGCTCGCGCGCCACGCGTTCGAGGAGCTCGGCCACCGCCGCTTCGAGTGGAAGTGCGACGCGGCCAACGCGCGCTCGCAGGCGGCGGCGCGGCGGTTCGGCTTCACCTACGAGGGCACGTTCCGCCAGCACATGGTCGTCAAGGGACGCAACCGCGACACCGCGTGGTTCTCGATCGTCGACGGCGAGTGGCCGGCGGTGCGCGCGGGGTTCGTGGCGTGGCTGGCGCCCGAGAACTTCGACGCCGAGGGCGGGCAGCGCGCGTCGCTGGCCGCGCTGCGGGCCGCGGCCGGAGGGGACTGGTCCTAGCGCTGCGTTCCCGGCTCGGCGGCGCCCCAGATGCCTGGGCCGCGGCGGTGCTCGTAGATCAGCGACGTCTCGGCGTGGGCGACCGCCGGGTGGGTCGCGAGGTGGTCGACGACGAACTCGCGCAGGTCCTGCGCGTCGGCGGCGGCCAGCCAGACGAGGTAATCGGTCGCGCCCGCGAGGTGGAAGACCGTCAGGACGCCGGGCAGCTCGCGCACGGCGTTGGTGAAGGTCTCGATCTGCTCGCGGTTGTGGACGGCGAGGCGCACGGCGACCATCGCCTGCAGCGGGCGGCCGAGGGCGGCGAGGTCGATCTCGGCGTGGAAGCCGCGCAGGACGCCGGCGGCCCGCAGCGCCCGGACGCGCTGCAGCGCGGTGGACTGCGCGACGCCCACGCGCTCGGCCAGCTTGCTGTTCGGGATGCGGGCGTCCTCGCTGAGGGCCTCGAGGATCGCGCGGTCGGTGTCGTCGAGGCGCAGGTCGTTCGGCATGGGCTCTATGGTTGCAGATCACACCGAAGGATCTGCGGAATTGCGGCGAAATTGTGTCGATTCTGCGGAGTTGTGGCAGGCATACCGCAGGAGTGCTTCACTAGACGCCATGGAACACGCCCTCGACACGCGTCAGGACATCCGGGAGTCGATCCTCGACACGATCGGCCACACGCCGCTCGTGCGGCTGTCGCGCCTCGGCGCGGGCCTGACCCCGCAGATCGTCGCCAAGGTCGAGGCGCTCAACCCCGGCGGGTCGATCAAGGACCGCGCGGCGATCGCGATGATCGAGGCCGCCGAGCGCGACGGCCTGCTGCGGCCGGGCGGCACGATCGTGGAGCCGACGTCGGGCAACACCGGCACCGGCCTGGCCATGGCCGCGCGCCTGAAGGGCTACCACGTGATCGCGGTCATGCCCGACAAGATGTCCAAGGAGAAGATCGACCTTCTGCGCGCCTACGGCGCCGAGGTCGTCGTCTGCCCGACCAACGTCGAGCCCGAGTCGCCCGAGTCCTACTACTCGGTGTCGGACCGCCTGGCGGCCGAGATCCCGGGCGCGTTCAAGCCCAACCAGTACTTCAACCCCAACAACCCCGCCGCGCACTACGCGTCGACCGGCCCCGAGATCTGGGAGCAGACCGGCGGCAGGATCACGCACCTGGTCGCCGGCGTGGGCACGGGCGGGACGATCACCGGCATCGGGCGCTACCTCAAGGAGCGCAACCCGGACATCCAGATCATCGGCGCCGACCCGGTGGGCTCGATCTACAGCGCGCCGTCCGACGACGAGATCAAGGGGTACCTGGTGGAGGGCGTCGGCGAGGACTTCTGGCCCGAGACGTTCGACCGCTCGATCGTCGACCGCTGGATCGCGGTGACCGACAAGGACTCGTTCCTCACCACGCGCCGGCTGGCGATGGAGGAGGGCATCCTCGCGGGCGGCTCGTGCGGCACCGCGCTGTGGGCGGCGCTGGAGGCGGCCAAGACGATCGACGACCCCGACGCGCTGGTCGTCGTCGTCCTGCCGGACGGCGGGCGCTCGTACCTCTCCAAGATCTTCAACGACGCGTGGATGACGCAGTACGGCTTCCTGGAGCGCGCGGGCGACGTCGCGGTCGGTGACGTCCTGCGGCGCAAGGCCGACGCGACGCCCTCGGGCGGGATGCCGTCGCTCGTCACGGTCCAGACGCACCAGAAGGTCCGCGACGCGGTGGCGCTGCTGCACGAGCACGGCGTCTCGCAGCTGCCGGTCGTGTCCGCGAAGGACCCGGGCACGGTCGTCGGCTCGGTCGGCGAGCGCGGCCTGCTGGCGCGCGCCGTGGCCGAGCCCGCGCTGCTGGGCGCCGACATCGTCGCGGTCATGGAGCCGCCGCTGTTCGCGGTCTCGGCCGACGACCCGGTGCGCGAGGCGGTCGAGCTGCTGGTCGGCGAGCGCCAGGCGCTGCTCGTCGTGGCCGACGGGCGCCCCGCGGGCATCGTCACCCGCGCGGACCTGCTGGAATCGCTGGCACGATGAAGTTCGCCACACGCGCGGTCCACGCGGGGTTGGAGCCCGATCCGACCTACCGCTCCGTCATCCCTGCCATCCACCAGACCTCGACGTTCGCGCAGCCTGCGGTCGGCGAGTTCGTCGAGGACTTCGACTACGCGCGCAGCGCCAACCCGACGCGCGCGGCGCTGGAGCAGGCGCTGGGCGAGCTGGAGGGCGGCCTGGGCTCGTCGTTCTCCTCCGGGATGGCGGCGACGCACGCGCTGATCAGCGCCGTCTGCTCGGCCGGCGACCACGTCGTCATGCCGTCCGACCTGTACGGCGGGACGTTCCGGCTGGTCGACAAGGTGCTCACGCGCTTCGGCATCACCTACACGTTGGTCGACCAGACCGACCTGGACGCGGTCGCCGCCGCGGTGACCGAGGCGACCAAGCTGGTGTGGATCGAGACGCCAACAAACCCCTTGCTCAACGTCGTCGACATCCGCGGCGTGATCGAGCGCGCGGGCGGCGCGGCGTTCGTGGCGGTCGACAACACGTTCGCCACGCCGGTCAACCAGCGCCCGCTGGAGCTCGGCGCCGACGCGGTCGTGCACTCGGTCACGAAGTACCTCGGCGGCCATTCCGACACGGTCGGCGGCGCGGTGGTCGTGCGCGACCCCGAGGTCCATGAGCGCGTGCGGTTCATCCAGAACTCGGTCGGCGCGGTGCCCGGCCCGTTCGACTGCTTCCTCGTTCACCGCGGGCTGCGCACGCTGCACCTGCGGATGGCGGCGCACGCCGCGAGCGCCGAGGCCGTCGTCGGCTTCCTGCACTCCGCGCCGGGCGTCTCGGAGGTCCGCTGGCCGGGCTTCTCGGGCATGGTCGCCTTCCGCCACCCGGACGCGATCGGCATCGCGCAGCGCACGAAGCTCTTCACGCTGGCCGAGTCGCTGGGCGGCGTCGAGTCGCTCATCGAGGTCCCGCAGGCGATGACCCACCAGTCCGTCGAGGGCTCCGACGCGGCCGTCCCGGCCGACCTCGTCCGGCTCTCGTGCGGCGTCGAGGCGCCCGAGGACCTCGTCGACGACCTGCACCGCGCCATCGGCGCGGGCGCCTAGCGGCGCGCCGGACGCGCGACGTCCGGCGCAGAACAATCGAAAAGAGGGTGTCGCCGGGCGGACCGGCGGGAAGAGGATCGACATGCCTCGTCCCATGGACCTTGGTCGCGCCGTGCTCTTCGCCGGCTCCGCGCTGCTGCTGATCTCGCTCTTCACCGAGTGGTACGACGTCGGCCTGACCGGCTGGCAGGTGTTCGAGACGCTCGACCTGGTGCTCGCCGCGCTGGCCGTCGCGGGGATGGTCGCCGCGCTGCGGCCGGATCTGCTGCCGCCGTGGTCCGGCGCGGCGCTGCCGGCCGCGGCGGTGTTCATCGTCGCCGTGCAGCTGATCGACGCGCCGCCCGCCGCGGGCGACGCGAGCCCGTCCGGCGGCGCGTGGGTGGCGCTGGCCGGCTCCTTGCTGATGGGCGCCGGGGCGGCGTTGTCGCTGGCGGCGATCTCGGTGACCGTGCAGGTGCGCGAGCGCGACGTGCGCCGGCGGATGGCGGCGGTCGACCGCCGTTCGGAGGCCGGCGTCGAGGCCGACGAGGCCGAGGACCTCGACGCCGACGCGCCGTCGGGCAGCCTGTTCGGCTCCGGGCTGGGCGGCGGCGTGCGCGACGAGGACGAGCCCGGCCCGGCGCCGC
>JAOPZD010000362.1 GCA_025964295.1 Conexibacter sp. | reverse complement strand
CCGGCGCCGGGCTCGGAGCCGCCGCCCTGCGGGCCGCCCTCGCCGCCCGGGGCACCGCCGCCGGCGAGCTGGGTGTAGGCCAGCTGCAGCTGGGACAGCGCGTCGCGGATGGCCTTGCCGTCCTCGCCGAGCTGCGGCTCGATCAGGCCGAGCAGCGCGCGGGCGCCCTCGATCGCGAGGCGCAGCTGCTCGGGGTCGCGCTCCTCCTCGGTGCCGGGCGCCAGGCCGGCGCGGCGGCCGCCCAGGTTGACCAGCGTGACGATGGTCTGCACGACGACGTCCTCGACGCGCAGGGTGCGGAGCTGCTCCTCGAGCTGCTGCTCGTAGGCGGCGCGAAGCTCCTCTTCGCTCATCTGGGGCTGCTGCTGATCGCTCATGTTGCCGGAACCTCCTGGGCGTAGGTCTGCCTGGTCTCCTGCACGGAGGTCGCATAGACCTCCTCCATCGGCGCGCCGCCCTCGATGGCTCGGCGCTGGCGCTGCGCGCCGTTGAGCGCCGCAAGCGCCGGGTCGATCCCCAGCTCGGCGCGCATCGGTGCCGTCCAGGTAAGCAGGTCGGCGAGCGCGGCCGGCGCGGGACGCTCCTCCGACGTGGCGAAGTCGATGAGCCGGCCGTCCATCCCGAACCGGATCGCGCGCCAGAGGTTCTCCTCGACGACGCGGCGCTCGAGGGTCGCGTCGGCCGGCGTGGCGCTGGACGGGCGGCCCTCGTCGACGTCGCGGGCGGCCTGGGCGACGCAGGCCACGATCAGCCCCGCGAGCGCGTCGCTCTCGGCCGCGGTGCCCTGCGCGTCGCAGATCCGCACCTCGACGGTCCCGAAGGAGAAGTGCGGGCGCACCGACCACCACACCTGGGTGTACTCGACGATCGAGCTCGTGCGGACGAGGAAGTCGATGTACCTGGCATAGGTCGGCCAGTCGCCGTAGCAATCCGGGATGCCGCAGCGCGGGAAGG
The DNA here is from genome assembly GCA_025964295.1 of Conexibacter sp. The sequence continues at coordinate 3,563 of JAOPZD010000362.1, read as the reverse complement.
ACTTGGTGAACGACTGCGTGCGCGCGGAGTGCAGGCCGGAGTCGCGCGCGTCGAGGTAGGGCGAGTTGGCGCTGACGGCCAGCAGCGTCGGCAGCACCGGGCGCAGCCGGTCGCAGACGGCGATCGCGCGGTCGGCCCCCTGGACGCCGACGTGGACGTGCAGCGAGAACGTGTTGTTGCGCCGCGCGACGTACTGCAGCCCCTCGACCACGCGGCGGTAGTGCTCCGTGTCGATGTTGGGCTGCTCGCGGTAGTCGGCCCACGGGTGCGTGCCGGTGGAGCCCAGCACGACGCCGCGGGCGGCGGCCAGCTCGAACAGGCGGCGCCGGTGGTCGCGCTGGCGGGCCAGGGCGTCGTGGAGGTCCTCCCCGCGGCCGGAGCGGATCTCGATCTCGCTGGAGATCAGCTCGCCGGCGATCGACTCGGCCAGCACGGGGTCGCCCGCGTCGGCGGCGTCGCGCAGCTCCTCGAAGCGCGGGACCAGGTCCAGCGTCTCGGGGTCGAGGATGGCGAACTCCTCCTCGAGGCCGACCGTCCAGTCGGTCGACGCGGCGAAGGCCTCCGCGGCGCGGTCGGTGTCCAAGCTCATGGATGGCGGCCTAGGTGAGGTAGAAGTAGAGCGCGTAGAGGAGGTCGACCGCGGGGCTCGAGGTGTGCACCGTGACCTCCGGCGGGACGCGCAGCAGCGACTCGGAGTAGTTGAAGATGATCTTCACGCCGGCCTTGACCAGCTGCTCGGCGAGGCCCTGCGCGGCGGCGCTCGGGACGGCCAGGACGCCGACGACGATGTCCTCGTCCTCGACGACCTGCGCGAGGTTCTTGACGTCGCGGATCTCCAGCGCGCCGACCTTCATCCCGATCTTCTCGGCGTCGGCGTCGAAGATCGCCACGACGCGGAAGCCGTGGTCGGCGAAGACGTCGGACGACGCGATCGCGCGGCCGAGGTGGCCCGCGCCGAAGAGGGCGATGTTGTGCTGGCCGGCCGTGCGCAGGATCTTGCGGATCTGGGACACGAGCCCGTCGACGTTGTAGCCGACGCCGCGCTTGCCGAACTTGCCGAACCCGGACAGGTCGCGGCGGATCTGGGTGGAGTTGACCTGGGTGAAGGAGGAGAGCTCCTGGGAGGAGATCGTCTCCTTGCCCTCCTTCTTGGCCTTGGTCAGCACCTGCAGGTAGCGCGCGAGGCGGGCGGCGACGCCGAGCGAGAGCCGCTCGGGCATCCCGGGCTCCGGCGCCGCTCCGTTGGGGCGCTCGGTGCCACGTCCGTTGGCCAGATCGCTGACGCTCATCCGCCGCCAACTCTACCGAGGCGCTCCCGCAGCACCGCCTCGTCGACGAAGAAGTCGAAGAGGTGCTGACCATCGAGCAGGACGACCGGGATCCGCTCCAGGTAGCGGCGGTGGAGCTCGTCGTCGGCCTCGATGTCGTGCTCCACCAGCGTGAACGGGACCTCCTCGGCCAGCGCGGCGAGCTGCGCGCGGGCGTCGTCGCAGAGGTGGCAGCCCGGGCGGCCGAAGAGGTCGACGACGGGCAACGGGTCGTCTTCCGGCTACAGCGCCCGCTGCCCGGTGGCATGCACCTCGAGGCCGAGGTAGCCCGGGAAGGCGACGGGGTCGACGTAGCGCGCGGCGCTGGCGATCATCGCCGCGTTGTCGGTGCACAGCTCGCGCGGCGGGACCTTGACGGTCGGCGCGAGCGCGGAGAGGCGCTCGCGCAGCGGGCCGTTGGCGGCGACGCCGCCGCCGATCGCCAGGCGGTCGAGGCCGGTCTGGGTCAGCGCGCGCTGCACGCGCTGGGCGAGCTGCTCGACGATCGCGTGCTGGTAGGCGGCGGCGAGGTCGGCGCGGCGCGCGTGGGCCTCGTCCTCCCCCAGGTCGCGGACCTTGTAGAGCAGCGCGGTCTTCAGCCCGGCGAAGGAGAAGTCCAGGCCGGTGAGGTTCTTGGAGGTCGGGAAGGCGAAGGCGGAGGCGTCGCCGGTGGCTGCCAGGCGCTCGAGGTGCGGGCCGCCGGGGAACGGCAGGCCGAGCAGCCGCGCGCCCTTGTCGATGGCCTCGCCGGCCGCGTCGTCGAGGGTCTGGCCGAGGACGGTGAAGCCGGCGTGGTCGTCGACGCGGGCCAGGAACGTGTGGCCGCCGCTGGCGATCAGGCAGAGGAACGGCGGCTCGAGCGGCGCGCCGCCGCCCGCGTCCTGCAGGAAGTTGGCCGCGACGTGGCCCTGCAGGTGGTCGACGGCGGCCAGCGGCAGGCCGCGCGACGCCGCGATGCCCTTCGCGGTGGCGACGCCGACCAGCAGCGCGCCGACGAGCCCGGGCCCGGCGGTGACCGCGACGAGATCGATGTCGTCGAGGCTCGCCCCGGCCCGCTGCAGCGCGTCGTCGACGACCGGCGTGGCCAGCTCGAGGTGGTGGCGCGAGGCGACCTCGGGGACGACGCCGCCGTAGCGGTCGTGGATGCCCTGCGAGGAGATGACGTTGGCGCGGATCTCGCCGTCGCCGGTGACGACGGCCGCGCAGGTGTCGTCGCAGGACGTCTCGATCGCGAGGATCAGGCTCGGGGTCATCCGACGCGCTTGAGCGGGTCGACCGCGTTGGGGATGTCCTCGAGCGTGCCGCGCAGGGTCGCCGGAGTGCGCCACATGATCACGGCGTCCTCGCCGTTGTCCTGGTAGTAGCGGCGGCGCAGGCCGGCGCCGCGGAAGCCCAGGCCCTCGTAGAGCGCGATCGCCCCGGCGTTGGACATCCGGACCTCGAGCGTGAAGCGCGGGTCGCCCTCGCCGACGCGCGCGAAGAGGTCGGTCAGCAGCGTGGTCGCGACGCCCTGGCGCCGGTGCTCGGGCGAGGCCGACACGTTCATGATGTGCCAGACCGTGTCGTAGCGCGAGCAGATGCAGTAGCCGACGATCGCGCCGCCGGCGTCGGTGGCCGCGAGGCAGACGCCGGAGGGCTTGGACAGCTCCAGCACGAACATGGCCAGCGACCAGGGCGTCGGGTAGGCGCGCCGCTCGATCGCGATGACCTGCGGGAGGTCGGCGTAGGTCAGGCGCCGGATGGTCGGTGGTGCGGAGGTCGTCACGGAGCGGCTGGGAGGCGGTCGTTCACCGTCGGGGCACGGCGTCCGGTGCTCGGACGTACTCCGGGACGAGGGCGTCGCGCGGCACCGGCGGGGCCTCGGCGGCAAGCCGGCACAAGGGTCCGGCGCCGATCCGGTGTGGGTCGGCGTCGTCCGGCGCCACCTTGACGCCCACCGCCTCGAGCTCCGCCCTGAAGCGTACCGCCCCATCGCCCGCCGCCAGCCAGGATCCCGGGGCGAGGTCGGGGACGGCCGCCAGGCGCTCGGGGCGCCAGGCGGCGGGCGCGAGCAGCTCGGCGCCCGACGGGGCGTAGGCGGCGACGAAGGCCTCGCCGCGGCGGGCGTCGAGGATGGCGAGGACGTTGGCGTCGCCGGCGCTCGGCCGGGCGCCGAGCGCGAGGGCTCGGAGCGTCGGGATCGCGACCGTCTCGGCGCCCAGGCCCTGCGCCAGCGCGCGGGCGGTCGCGACGCCGATCCGGATCCCGGTGAAGGTG
>JAOPZD010000346.1 GCA_025964295.1 Conexibacter sp. | reverse complement strand
CGTGCCTGCTGGAGGCCGCCCACGCCGGGCGCGGGCGCGAGGCCCAGGACGCCCGCGCTGAGCGCCGCGGCGGCGAGCGCGAGATGGCGTCGGTTCATCGTGAGGGATCGGTTGATCATGTGGGGTCCGTTCAGTCGGCGACGACGGGCGGCCAGTACTGGTTGACCAAGGTCTGGACCTGCGTGTCCGCAGCGATCGCGTCGGTGAGCACGGCCTTCGCCTCGGCCGGCACAGAGGCGTCCGCGGAGGCGGCGTTCATCTGCTGGAGCTCGTCGCCGATCAGCAGGGCGAGGCCGGGCATCACCAGGTCGAAGGTGGTGACGTCGTCCTGCGCTGCGTGCGCCTTGACGCGGGCGTCGTCCGCTACCGGCGGGGCGGCGGTGTGGATGATCTGCACCAGCCGGTTGCGCAGGATGATCGCCGTGTCGAGCACGGTGTTGGCCTTGGCGAGCAGCTGGCCCGTCGCGTCGGGGGCCATGCCGACCGAGGCGGTCACGGCGCTGTACTGGCTGGTGAGGACGCTGAAGACCGCCGTCGGCGCGTCGGCGAAGACCGGGCCGACAGCACCGCCGCTTGCCCGCGCGGTGACGTTCACGCCGTGGTTGGCAGTCCGCGCGCGCGCGGCCCTGATGGCCCGCTTCGCGAGCCTGACGAACTTCTTGGAGCTCACGCGGGCGTCGTCGGCGACCGGCGGCGGCTGGTTGGCGATCAGGTACTTGGCGCCCGAGTAGGAGCGCAGCAGGTACCGGCGCGTTGCCGTGAGCTTGGCCGCGGCGCCGGCGCCGTCGCCGCCGTCGACGGCGTCTGCGGCGCCGGAGAGCGCCGCGTCGGTGCGCTGGATGGGGACGCCGACGACGGACGGGTTCAGCGGCGCGGCGTCGCCGCCCGCAGCGGTGGCGACGGGGCCGCCGGAACTGGCCTGGGCGGCGGCCGCCGGCAAGGCGACGGCCATTCCGGCGATGAGCGCAACCCATCGTGCTCTTGATGTTTGGACCATGGAGGTGGCCTCCGTTCTGGAGTCGCTTGGGTGGATCAGCGGCCGTCGGACCGCCGTCGATCGGGGAAGCTACGTCCGGCGACCCGCCGCGCCGGGCACTCGCGAGTGCCCGGGGAACCTCGCGTGCGCTGGGCGCGCCAACGGCTGCGGTCGACGTCGGTGCGGGCCGCAGCGTCATCGGCACGGCCACCACCTGGCGCTGATCGCCGGCTGATGGCCTTCACGTGCCTACCGACAACGGCGCTGCGGGCGTGGCAGCGTGTGCGTGCGGTTGACATCGACGCCTCGTCGAAGCGATCGCCAGGCGACCGCGCGGAACGAGCGCTCCAACTCCTGCCCGAGCGCGCGCCTGGCGCGACGCGCGCTGTCAGCCGGCGTCGCGCAACGCCAGCACGCCGAGGACGATCCCGCCCAAGGCCGCCGCCGTGACGAGGGCCGAGGCCGCCTTGGGCAAGTAGCCCGCCCGGCCCCCGGCGATGCCGGCCAGCGCATCGGCCGCGTCGCAGCCGGCGCCGATCATCAGCCACTGGCGCTGCGCGTCGCCGCGGCTGGTCAGGATCCCGATGCCCAGGGCGGCGTCACGGGCGCCGAACAGGCGTGCGAGGTAGGGCGCCTGCGGGTTGGCGTCCGCGTCGAGCCCGAACGCGCGACCGGTCAGGCGCGGCGCCGCGAACGCGGACCCTCCCACGGCCAAGCGCGCGATCGCCAGCGACGTGCCGAGGTTCATCTCACCCATGGCGAGACCCTACTCCCGGGGCGGTCAGGCCAACATCCCCGGGACGCCGGCTAGCGTCGCGGGATCGTGATGGCCTTGCTCTTGACGCTCTCCAGGCCGGCGGTCTTCGGGACGGCGATCCGGACCTCGTACTTGCCGGGCTTCAGGGGGCGCGCCGCGAACGCGAAGCGCCCGGTGGTCGAGACCGCGGTGCCCACGCGGCCCGCGCCGCGGCGGTAGAGCGACGCCTTGGCCGCGATCCTCGGCAGGTAGGCGCCGGTGAACGCGAAGCGATGGCCCTTGACGCGCTTGACCTTGACGGTCAGCGCCGGGAAGACCTTCACCTTGGTCAGGTTGGCCGGGGTCGGCGCCGCGGCGCCGTCGGTGGTGACGCCGAAGCTCGTGGTGCGCGTCACCCGCAGGTCGATCGCGTAGGCGCCCTGGGCGTCGGTGACCGTCGTGGCGCCGAGCACCGGCGCGATCGGCGCGGTGAACGGGTACGGCTGCTCGACGAGCGTCAGCGGGAGGCCGGCGCGGCGGTCGATGACGCCGGCGATCGTGACCTGGCTGCCGTACTCGACGGGCTTGGCGGGCGCGATCCGCGGCCTGGGCATGAAGATCAGGCGCGTGGTCTCGAACCGCCCGCGCGCAGCTGCGACACCGCCCGCGCTGGTGGCCGTCGCGACGACGTCATAGCTCGCGCCCGCGTCGAGGCCGGCGAGCGGGATCGCGACGTCGCCGTCAGCGGTCGCGGCGATCGGGCCGAACGGGACGCTCTTGCCCGGGGTGCGCACCCCGTTGACGACCACCCGGTTGGTCGCCACGGTGCCGCTGATCGTGACCGGCAGTCCGTGCGTGGCGACCGTGAGATGCAGCGTCGCCGACTTGTAGGTGATGTCGGTCACCGGGGCGACAGCGACGACGGGCGGCGCGAGCGTCTGGACCGTGACGGCGTCGCCGCTGACGATCCAGTCGTCGTTCTCGGCGACCGCGACGACGGAGTACGCGGTGCCGGCCCTCAGGCCGCCGATCGCGACGTCCACCGGGATCTCCCCCGGCTTGTCGTCGACGACGACGCTCGGCGAGCGCCACGTCAGGTGATCCGGCGCCGTGCCGTAGGCGAAGTACGCCGACGTCGCCGTGCCGTGCGTGACGACCTTCGCGTGCAGCACGGCGCCGCTGCTGGTGACGTCGGTCGCCGCCTGCGTCACGACCTCCGGCGCCGCCGGGCCATCGGCCCACGCGACGGACGGGAGAGCGAGGACGACGAGCGCCGCAGCGAGCCCGAGCGCGGAGCGGATGCCAGTGGAGGTCACCGGCGCACCATATTGGGACCGTCCGGCGGCAGACAAGCTCGCGTCGAGGAACCTGAACGATCCGACGGCAGCTGTGCCTCGCTGTCGTCCCGGCCGCGTCACGGCGCCAAGACGCTCAGCGCCACGAGCTCCTTGGGAGGCCCGAAGCCCGCGCTGATCCGAGGTCGGGTCTTCAGCGCCTGGTCTCGTACCTGGTCAGGAGCACGCCACCGGGAAAGGTCCGGGTCTCCACCAGGTTCAGGTTCACCCAGGTGTCCAGGGCCGTGAAGAACGGCGTGCCGCCGCCCACCAGGACCGGGTGGGTGACGATCGCGTACTCGTCGATCAGCCCGGCCCGCATGGCCGCGGCGGCGAGGGTGGCCCCGGCGACGTCCATGGGCCCGCCATCCTCGGTCTTGAGCCGGGCGATCTCGGTGACAGCGTCGCCGGTGACCAGGCGAGCGTTCCAGTCGACCGCGCTGGTCGTCGAGGAGAACACCACCTTCGGCATGCTCCGCCAGCGGTGGGCGAACTCGATCTGCGCCGGTGTGGCGCCAGGCTGCTGGTCGGCGGTCGGCCAGTGGGAGCTCATCGTCTCCCACAGCCTGCGCCCGTACAGCGCCAGGCCCGTGGCCCCCACCCGGTCGGACCACCACTGGAACAGCTCGTCGCTCGGCACGCTCCAGCCGAGGTCGTCGCCGGGCGCGGCGATGTAGCCGTCCAGGCTCAGGTTCATGCCGAAGGTCAGTCTCCGCACAGCGTCAGCCTCTCGTGAGTCGAGCATCGGGCGTACCGACCGACAACGCTCGGAAGATTCACCGGTCAGACCATGTCACCCGCCACACCGACCCCAGATCAACGGCAAGGCCGGGGGCCCTTGAGGGGGCTGGCCGGGGGGGTGCCGGGGCAGGCCACCCCCACCAGGGATCGGGCGCTGGCCGCAGCGACGCGAACGTGCCCGGTTGAGACGGTCGAGTGTCCCCCCTCAGACCTCGTCAAGGAGAACGCACATGCGCCAGCGCGCCCTCGTGTCGATCGTTGCCGCCACGGCAGCCGCGGCCTTCCTCGTGTCCACCGGCCCCAGCGACGCCAGCGACGCCAGCGACCCCAGCGACCCCAGCGACGCAGCCGCCACCATCGCCAGCACAGCCACCGCCGCCACGGCCGCCACCGCCGCCACCGCGAAGATCGTCGGCATGTCGGCCCCGTCCGGCCTGTGGGCCCGGCGGATCCAGGAAGTCGGCGCCTGTGGGATCGAGGCTCGCCGGATCTTCGCCTCGCTCGACCCGACCGGGAAGAGCCAGTCCACGCTCATCCGACGCTCCGTCAAGGCCGGCATGATGCCCGTGCTCTCGTACAAGGTCCCGCACGTGAAGAGGCTGATCAACGGCGGCTACGACCGATGGCTCGAGAAGACGCGGGCCTACCTCGACAGCCTGGGCGTCCCGGTCGCCGTGACCTTCTGGCACGAGCCGTACGGCGACATGCGCCCCGCCGCCTTCCGTGCCGGTTCGAAGAGGTTCCTGAAGGCCATGCAGGCGCCGGACATCGCCGTCGGCCCGATCCTCAACGGCTGGCTGCTCGACCACCGTGCCCCCACCTTCGCCAGGTTCACCAGCAGGTCGTTGCTTCGCGACTGGGACTTCGTCGCGGTCGACTCCTACCAGAGCGGCACGGCCGCCGCGCCGGGCAGCTTGCTCCCGGCCCGCGCCGTCCCGCTGCTCGCGACCTGGATGGACGCCCGGGGCTTCCCGAACAAGCCGATCGGACTGGGGGAGTACAACGGCTACACCGCCGCGGCCATCAGGTCAGCGGGCAGGGCGATCCTGTCGACCCCCGAGGTGTGGTTCGCCCTTGCCTGGAACTCCAGGAGCAAGACCTACTCACCGCTGGCCGGTAACCGGCTCGCCGCCTTCAAGAAGACCAAGGCCGACGCGCGCGCCCAGAAGCACTGCAACTAACCACCGCGCTGCACGTCGCTGACGCCTGTGCACGCGACCGCCGCGGGTGTCGCCCCGGGTCGGGAGCTCTACAGCCGCGATCGCACGAGGAAGTTGTCCTGCTGCGGGACGCGGAAGCCCTCGC
>JAOPZD010000340.1 GCA_025964295.1 Conexibacter sp. | reverse complement strand
GACGCTCCTGCGCGTCCGCGCCGAGCGCCTGGACGGCATGGCGCGGATGCTCGCGGGCCTCGGCGCGCCGTTCACCGTCATCGAGCCGCCCGCGCTGCGCGACGAGGTCGCGGCGCTCGCGGCGCGGCTCGCGGACAGCGCGAAGCGCTCGTCGTAGGAGGCGATTCGGTGCCGAAGCGCTGCTCGTACGCGCCTCCACCACAGCCCAGCTACACCACTGGCGGTCGCGTCGCTCGACGCGTTCTCATCGTCATTGCCCGTCGCACGACGCCACGCAGCACCACCAGCAAGCCGCGCTGGACGCCACCGACGCCCGACCGACCGGCCGCCTGCACTACCCCTCGAGCACCGTGCCGTCCGGCACCGCGTCGGTCCCGGACACCGTGACCTCGCCGCGCACGACCACATCGGCCCCGAACGTCACGTCGCCCTCGACGCGCAGCGCGTCGCAGGCCACGAGCGACGGCGCGCCCTTGGCGAAGCGCGCGTCGAAGTCGGCGACCAGCTTGTAGTGGTCGGTGTCGAGGTCGACGAACGGCGGCACGCCCTCGCGCTCGGGCGCCAGGTGCACCGCGCGCCCCTCGCCGATCACGTAGGCGTCGGAGCGCAGCGACAGCAGGTCGTTGGTGGTCTTGACCGGCACGAAGCGCGAGCGCGGCACGCGCAGCGCCGCCGCGCCCTCGAAGACGCCGATCGCCGCGCCCATCGCGGTCTCCAGCTGGATGACCGGCGTCGAGGACTTGTCCCCCGGGTCGACCGTCTTGCGGTTGACGATCATCGGCAGGTCGATCACGCCGGCGCCCGACAGGACGTCGCGCAGCGCGTGCAGGACGACCCACAGCGTGTTGGTGTTGAAGTAGCGGTGGCGCGACGTGTCCTGGAAGGCGTCGACGTCCTCGTCCGGCGTCTGGGCGATCTCGCGCAGGACCAGGGCACCGTCGGACCGGCGCCGCGCCAGGTGGCCGCCCTTGCGGTCCGACGAGGTCCGGTCGGCGACCTCCATCAGAAACGGCGCGCGCGACGACGCCAGCCACGCCAGGATCCGCGGATCCAGCACCGCGCCCAGGTTGTCGGAGTTGGAGACGAAGGCATAGCGGTAGCCGCCGTCGAGCAAGGCCTCCAACATGCCCGACGTGACCAGCGCGGCGTAGAGGTCGCCGTGGCCGGGCGGCGCCCACTCCAGCGCCGGGTCGGCCTCCCACGTCACCGGGGCGAGGTCGTCCTCGCGCACCTTGGGGACCTTGTTCTGCAGGAAGTCGGCGGGCAGCCCGGCCGACAGGTCGTCGTAGCGCTCCAGCGCCGCCAGCGAGTCCTCGCGCGTGGCGAACGAGCTCATGAGGATCAGCGGCAGCCGCGCGCCGCTGCGCCCGCGCAGGTCCAGGTTCTGCTCGGCGATCAGGTCCAGGAACGTCTTGCCGTCCTTGACCTCGAGCAGGGACTTGGCCTTGGTCATCCCCATGCCCGTGCCCAGGCCGCCGTTGAGCTTGATCACGACCGCCTGGTCGAGCAGCTCGCTGCCGGCCTCCTCGGTCAGGTCCGCGGCGTCGGGCAGGTCGGCGACCGGCTCGATCTCGGACTCGGCCAGCGTGCCGGTCTCCCCCTCGCGCAGCCGCTCGTACTGACGCGCGAAGCTCTCCACCGCCGCGTCGCCGAGGCCTTCGGCGCGCATCTTCTCGACCGCTGCTGCCAACCCGTCCACGAGTCGGAACCTACCGCGCCACGCGCACCCGGTAGGCCATCGTGCCCCAGATCGTGGCGCTGCGGACCTTGCCGCCCCGGAACGCCGTCGCCCGGACCTCGGCGTCGCGCCCCAGGCGCCGCCGGCCCTTGGGCCCCAGCCGCGCGTGCAGGACGCGCGGGCGCCCGCTGGCGATGTCGAAGCGCCGCTGGGTCAGCAGGACCGGCGTGTGCCTGGGCCCCTTGAGCGCCACGATCCGCAGCGTCCCCTCACAGCGGGCGGCGCCACGGCAGCTCAGCACCACCCGCAGGCGGTGCTTGTGCAGCCGGATCCGCGGCGCGCGGACGACGAGCTGGGGCGCGGCGCTGACGCCCGGCGCCAGCGCGGTGCCCAGCGGCCGCAGCGACGACGCCAGCCGGTCGACGCCGGTCACCGAGATCGCGTGCGAGGCGGTCGTGGCGGCGCCGGCCGGGTCGGTCGCGGTGAGCGTGATGACGTGCGTGCCCGGATGCGCGAAGGCCACCGACAGCCACGCGGTCTCGACGTCGAGGTCCTGGCCGTCGATCGTCCACGCGTAGTCCATCGGCTGGCCGTCGGGATCCGTCGTGCCGTCGCCGTCGAAGGCCACCGGCTGGCCCGTCACCGCGCTGTTGGGCGCCGCGATGACCACGACGGGCGCCGCCGCGCGAGCGGCGCCGGCGGGGACCGTGGCGATGCAGAGCGCGGCCAGCAGGGCCACGCGGGACGTGCGGGACAGGGCGAGCCTCCGGGTCGCGTGCCGGTGACGGTACTACGGCGTCACGCGGCCGCCCACGCCATAGGTCCAGGGCACGTGGGGCCGGTGCACCTGGACGGTCACGAGCGCGCCCCTGCGCCCGGCGCGGCGCAGGATCCGCCGCGCGGCCGGGCCGAGCTCGACCTTGATCACGCGCGGGTGGCCGCGGCCGACGGCGAACCTCGCGCTGCCGAGCCGGTGGGTGCCGCGCTGGTCGGCGGTGCGCAGGACGATCGTCCCCGCGCAGCTGCGCTCGATCCGGCAGCTGACGCGCACGCGCACCGCGTTGCCGGCGACCCGGTGGCTGAGCAGGTG
>JAOPZD010000334.1 GCA_025964295.1 Conexibacter sp. | reverse complement strand
GAGGCGCTCGACCAGCTGGTCCGGGCGACCGAGCCGGCCGTCCTGCGTGCGGCGCTCGGCACGACGGGCGGCGAGCTGACGCGCCTGCTCCCCGATCTGCCGGCCCGCGTCGGCGAGCTGCCGCCGCCGGTCGCGGCCGATCCGGACACCGAGCGCCACCGCCTGCACACGACGGTGGCCAACCTCCTCACGGCGATCAGCGACCGCCGGCCGGTGCTGCTCGTCCTCGAGGACGGCCACTGGGCCGACGCGCCGACGCTCCTGCTCCTGCGCTACCTGGCGCGCGCCGCGGGCAGCGCGCGCCTGCTGCTGGTCGTCACCTTCCGCGACGCCGAGGCCGACGTCCCCCAGCCGCTGGCCGACGCGCTGGCCGACCTGCGCCGCTCCGACGCGGTCGTCCGGATGCGGGTCGGCGGCTTCTCCGGCCCGGAGGTGACCGAGTTCATCCGCCACGCCGCGGGCGGCGAGGTCGGGTCCGGACCGCCCGAGCTCGCGCAGGCGATCGGCGACCTCACCGGCGGCAACGCGTTCCTGGTCTGCGAGCTGTGGCGCGCGCTGGTGGAGACCGAGGTCGTCGAGGTCGTCGGCGGGACCGTGCGCCTGACCCGCTCGGCCACCGATCTCGGCACGCCGGAGAGCGTTCGCGAGGTCGTCAGCGAGCGGCTCGGCCGCCTGGCCTTCGGGACCGCCCAGCTGCTGGAGCTGGCCGCGATCGCCGGCGGGGAGTTCGACTTCCACGTGCTGCGCAGCGCCGCGGGCGTGCCGGACGCCGAGCTGCTCGCCCGCCTGGACGAGGCGGTGCGCAGCGGGATGATCGAGGAGCTGCCCTCGCGCTCGTTGGCCTACCGCTTCGCCCACGAGCTGGTCCGGCGCGCGCTCTATGACCGGCTCACCGGCGTGCGCCGCGCCGAGCTGCACCTGCGCGTGGGGGAGGCGCTCGAGCGGGATGCGGGCGCGCTGTCGGGCCGCGCGCTGGCCGACCTCGCCCACCACTTCGCGCTGGCCGCGCCGCTGGGCGGCGCCGAGCGCGCGGTGGACTACAACCTGCTCGCCGCCCGCGCGGCCACGGGCGCGCTGGCCTTCGAGGAGGCGATGGCGCGGCTGCGCACGGCGCTGGACCTGCGGATCGACGACCCGCGGCGCCGCGCCGAGGTCCTCATCGAGATGGGGATCGCCGGCCACCGCGCCGGCAAGGCGCTCGACGCCCTCGACGCGCTGCGGACCGCCGCGCAGATCGCCCGCGAGCTCGACGACCCGGGCCTCCTGGCGCGCGCGGCGATCGGCTACGAGGACGCGTGCTGGCGGCCCGGCATGGCCGACCAGGGCGCGGTGGAGCTGCTGGAAGAGGCGACCGCGGGGCTCAGCGAGGCGGGCGACGAGCTGCGCGTGGGGCTGCTCAGCGGCCTGGCCCGCGCGCTGGACTTCCAGGGCGATCACGAGCGGGCGTCGATCGTGCGCGTGAGCGCCATCGAGATGGCCCAGAGCACCGGCGACCTCGCCGGCCTGGCCACCGTGCTGATGCGCGCGTACTGGTCGCGCGGCACGAACACGCTCGAGGAGATCCTCGCGATGCTGACCGAGGCGGCGGCGATCGGCGGGGAGCTGGGCAACACGGAGATCCGGGCCGAGGCGATGTCCTGGCGCGTGCCGGCGTTCGTGGCGCTGGGCGACATCGATGCCGCGCGGCGCGAGGTGGACGCGCTGCAGGAGACGGCCGAGCAGACCGCGCAGCCGTTCATGCTGCACGTCGCCGCCCACTACGGCTCGGCGATCGCGCTGTGCGACGGGAAGCTGGAGACCGCCGACGCGCTCGCCTCCCGCTCGCACGACTGGAGCAGGCTGCTCACCGGTCGTGAAGCGTCGGGCGTCCACGGGATCCAGATGTTCGGGATCCGGCGCGAGCAGGGGCGGCTGGCCGAGCTGGCGCCGGTGATCCGGCTGCTGGCGGGGCAGCCCGGCAGCAGCGGGCCGTGGCGGCCGGGGCTGGTGTCGGTGCTCGTCGAGCTGGGGATGGACGCGACGGCGCGGCGCGAGCTCGAGCGCGTGCGGGCCGACGGGATCGAGGGCTTCCGCGAGTCGCTCTGGCTCGCGTCGCTGACCTACCTGACCGACGCCTGCACGGCGCTCGGCGACCAGGAGACCGCGGCGCTGATCTACCCCGAGCTCGCGCCGCTGGCCGGGGCCAACGTCATGATCGGCCATCTGGTCGCCTGCTACGGCGCGGCCGACCGCTACCTCGGGATGCTCGCGGGCACGCTCGGCGAGTGGGAGCGGGCCGAGGACCACTTCGCGGCCGCGACCGAGCTCAACCGGCGCACCGGGATGCTGACGTGGCTGAGCCACACGCTCTACCAGCACGGCGCCATGCGGATCGCGCGCGGGGACGCGGCGGGCGCCGCCGGGCTGCTGGCCGAGGCGGCGCTGCTGGCGGAGGGCAACGGGCAGCGGGCGCTGCTGGCCCGGATCGGCGGGAGCGGCGCGCCGGACGGCCGGCGGGGTGGGGTGGGGACGGCGCCGG
>JAOPZD010000328.1 GCA_025964295.1 Conexibacter sp. | reverse complement strand
GGAGACCCTGTCCGACGTCCGCGGCCGCGGCACGCTGACCGAGGACGACGTCAACAAGGCCATGCGCGAGATCCGTCTCGCGCTGCTGGAGGCCGACGTCAACTTCAAGGTCGTCAAGCAGTTCACGGCGACGGTCAAGGAGCGCTCGCTCGGCTCCGACGTCATCGGCCAGCTCAACCCCGGCCAGCAGGTCGTCAAGATCGTCAACGAGGAGCTGACCGCCCTGATGGGCGGCTCCTCGGCGGGCATCACCTTCGCGCCGCGCCCGCCGACGGTCATCCTGATGGCCGGCCTGCAGGGCTCGGGCAAGACGACGGCCACCGCCAAGCTGGCCCGTCTGCTCAAGGAGCAGAACGGCTCGTCGGTCGCCGTCGCCGCGTGCGACGTCTACCGCCCGGCCGCGGTCGAGCAGCTGATCAAGGTCGGCGGCCAGGCCGGCGCCACGGTCTACGAGCAGGGGACCGACAAGGACCCCGTCGACATCGCGCGCTGGGCGCTGGACCAGGCCAAGATGGACGGCAAGGACGTCCTGATCGTCGACACCTCCGGCCGCCTGCACGTCGACGAGCGCCTGATGCAGGAGCTCAAGGACATCCGCAAGGCGGTCAAGCCGACGTCGATCCTGCTCGTCGTCGACGCGATGACCGGCCAGGACGCCGTCAACGTCGCCGAGCAGTTCGCCGAGGCCGTCGACTTCGACGGCGTCGTGATGTCCAAGCTCGACGGCGACGCCCGCGGCGGCGCCGCGCTCTCGGTCAAGGCCGTCACCGGCAAGCCGATCCTCTTCGCCTCGGTCGGCGAGAAGCTCGACCAGTTCGAGGCCTTCCACCCCGACCGCATGTCGCAGCGCATCCTCGGGATGGGCGACGTCATGTCGCTCATCGAGAAGGCCGAGAAGCAGTTCGACGAGGACGAGGCCAAGGAGCTCGAGCGCAAGCTGCGCAAGGACGAGTTCACGCTCGAGGACTTCCTCAAGCAGCTGCGGCAGCTGCGCCGGATGGGCCCGCTGACGTCGCTGCTGGGCATGATGCCCGGCTTCGCGGGGCAGCAGCTCAAGGGGTTGAAGGTCGACGAGAAGGAGCTCGATCGCGTCCAGGCGATCATCCTCTCGATGACCCCCGAAGAGCGCCGGCGGCCCGAGCTGATCAAGGGCTCGCGGCGCCTGCGGATCGCCAAGGGGTCGGGCACGAACGTGCAGGCGGTCAACCAGCTGGTCAAGCAGTTCGGGCAGATGCGCAAGGTCATGAAGCAGATCGGGCGCGGCAAGATGCCCGACCTGCAGGCCATGATGCGCCAGGCTCGCTAACCTCCAGCGTCGCTTCCCCGCGCCGCGTGGCGCGCGCGGGTCCGACGCATACTCCGCAACGACGCAAGGACTTCCATGGCAGTTCGACTCCGACTGACGCGCGTGGGCGCGAAGAAGAACGCGATCTGGCGCATCGTCGCCGCTGATCAGCGCTCACCCCGCGACGGCCGCAACATCGAGATCCTGGGGCAGTACAACCCCCAGACCGAGCCCTCCACGATCTCGGTCAACGAGGAGCGCGTGCGCCACTGGGTGTCCACCGGCGCCACGGCCACCCCGCAGGTCCGCAAGCTCCTGCGCACGCAGGGCATCGACGTCTCCAACGTCTAGGACGCCAGCGCCCGCGATGAAGGACCTGCTCGACTACCTCGCGCGCCAGCTCGTCGACTCACCCGACGAGGTCGCCGTCGAGCAGTTCGACGAGGAGGACGGCACGGTCGTCCTCGAGCTGTCGGTGGGCGAAGAGGACTACGGCCGCGTGATCGGCAAGGGCGGGCGCACCGCCAACGCCCTGCGCACGGTGGTCAAGGCGGCCGCCGTCAAGGAGCAGCGCCGCGTCCTCGTCGACATCGTCGACTAGCGTGGCGGGCTCCGACCCGGCGGCCGGCGGCGAGCTCATCGGCGTGGGCCGCGTCGGCCGGCCGCACGGCCTCGACGGGTCCTTCCACGTCACCCAGCCGCGCGAGCGGGTGCTCAACGACGCGGTCGCGGTCATCGTCGGCGGCCAAGAGATCGCGATCGTCCGCCACGACGGCACGCCGGCGCGGCCGATCCTCAAGCTCCAGGGCGTCGCGACGCGCGCGGCGGTCGAGGCGCTGCGCGGCGCCGAGCTGCTCATGCGCCGCGCCGACGCGCCGCCGCTGGAGGACGAGGAGTGGTACGCCGAGGACCTCGTGGGCTGCCGCGTGGTCGACGGCGAGCAGGAGGTCGGCGTCGTCGCCAGGCTGCTGCCCTACCCGTCCTGCGAGCTGCTCGAGGTCCAGCGCCCGGACACCGATCCCGATCGCCCGGCCAAGGCCTTGCTCATCCCCCTGATCTCCGACGCCGTCCGCACCGTGGACGTCTCGGCGCAGCGCATCGACGTGAACCTCGCCTTCCTCGGGGACGCCGTCTAGATGCAGCTCGACGTCCTCACGCTCTTCCCCGAGTGGTTCGAGTGGTTCCAGACCCAGCGTCACGTGCGCAACGCGACGCAGCGCGGCCACGAGGTCCGGACCTTCAACCCGCGCGACTTCACGCCGCTCAGCGGCGGCCAGGTCGACGACACGCCGTTCGGCGGCGGGGCGGGCATGGTCCTGCGCGTCGACGTCATGGACAAGGCGCTGCAGGGGATCTACAACCAGGACCCGGTCGACCTGCGCCGCGAGCGCCGCGTGATCGCGCTGACGCCCGGCGGGCGGATGCTCGACGACGCGCTGGTCGACGAGCTGGCCGCCGAGCCGGCGATCACGCTGCTGTGCGGCCGCTACGAGGGCTTCGACGAGCGCATCGTGCAGCACTTCGCGTCGGACGCGATCTCGGTCGGGCGCTTCGTGCTCAGCGGCGGCGAGCTGGCGGCGATGGTCGTCATGGACGCCGTGCTGCGCAAGCTGCCGGGCTCGCTCGGCCACGCGGAGTCCGCGCTGGAGGAGTCGTTCTCCCAGGCGCTGGGCGGCGACCCCGAGTACCCGCACTACACCCGTCCCGCCGAGTACCGCGGCTGGAAGGTCCCCGCCGTCCTGCTGTCCGGCCACCACGAGGAGATCCACACGTGGCGGCGCATGCGCTCCCACGAGCGCGGCGTGGTCGGGCCGACGGCGCGGCCGCCGGATCCCGAGGGCGACACCACGCGGCGCGGCGGGGGAGGGCCGGACCCGTTCGGCCCGATGTCCGAGCAGGCGCCACGCGGCTCCGGGCCCGATCCGTTCGGCCCGATGGGCGAGTGAGGCTCGAACCCGCCCCGCTCCGCCCCGCAGACGCGTCTTCGCTACCATCACCAAGCCGACGCGCGGAGCCGATCTCCGCGCCTTCTCTTTGCCATGAGCACTGTCATCGACTCCCTTGAGCGCGCCCAGCTGCGCCGCGTCCCCCGCTTCCAGGCGGGCGATCGCGTCCGCGTCCACTTCCAGGTCATCGAGGGCACGCGTCGCCGTACGCAGGTCTTCGAAGGCGTGGTGATCAAGCGCCAGGGACACGGTGCGCGCGAGACCTTCACGGTCCGCAAGCAGTCCTTCGGCGTCGGCGTGGAGCGCACGTTCCCCGTGCACTCGCCGAAGATCGAGAAGATCGAGGTCGCGGCCCGCGGCGACGTCCGTCGCGCGAAGCTGTACTACCTCCGCGATCGCGTCGGCAAGGCCGCCCGCGTCCGCGAGCGCCGGTACGTCGGCCCCGAGGAGATCGTCGAGGCAGGCCTGCTGCACGACCCCGCCGCGCAGCTCGAGGCCGAAGCGGCCGCGAGCGACGGCGCGGTCGACGCCGAGGGCGTCACGGCCGAAGAGGTCGTCGTCGACACCGAGGCCGTCGAGACCGCGGAGGCGCCCGACGCGCCCGCCGCCGAGGCGAGCTCCGAGCCCGCCGCGGACGACTCCAGCAAGTAGATGAGCCCCGCCACCGGCGGAGCCAAGAAGGAGAAGTCGGCGGGCAGCTCGTTCGTCGAGCTCATCGTCATCGTGGTGGTCGCCCTGGGCCTCGCCCTCGGCATCCAGGCGTTCCTGGTCAAGCCGTACAGGATCCCGAGCGAGTCGATGGTCCCGACGCTCAAGGTCAACCAGCGCGTGCTGGTCAACCGGCTGGGCAACCGCTTCAACAAGCCCCAGATCGGCGAGATCGTGGTGTTCCACCCGCCCGCCGGCTCCGACAGCAACACCTGCGGCGACCGCGACAAGAAGCCCGACCAGGCCTGCGACAAGCCGACGGCCACGCGCGCGAAGGTCAACTTCATCAAGCGCGTCGTCGCGGGCCCGGGCGACACCCTGTTCATCAGGGGCGGCCACGCGTACGTCAACGGCAAGCGCCAGGCGGACGGCTTCACGCGGCCCTGCGAGGGCGGGACCGGCTGCGACTTCACGCGGCCGATCACCATTCCCGCCGACCACTGGTTCATGATGGGCGACAACCGTGGCGAGTCCGACGACAGCCGGTTCTGGGGTCCCGTCCCCCGCAAGTGGATCATCGGTGGCGCCTTCGCGACGTACTGGCCACCGAAGCGCATCGGGCACCTCTAGCCCGCTTGCGGCGCCGCAACCTGTCGTGACGGAGCCGACGCTGACGGAGGCGACGACGCTCGCCGCCGAGCTGGCGGCGGCTGTGCCGGAGGCCGCTGAGGCCGAGGCCGCGGCCCAGGCCGGGCGCGCCAAGCCGAAGCCGCGCAAGAAGGGCAAGGGGCGGACGGGGCGCAAGCTCTTCCAGCACGACCGCGCCCTCGGGGTCCGGTTCGTCGCGGGCGCCGACGAGGCCGGCCGCGGCTGCCTGGCCGGCCCGCTGGTCGCCGCCGCCGTCCTGTTCGACTACGACCGCCTCGGCCCGCGCGACGTCCGCGCGCTCGGGCTGCTCAACGACAGCAAGCAGCACACCGAGCAGGCCCGCGAGGCGCTGTACCCGGTCGTGCTGCGCATCGCGACCAAGGTGGTCGTGGTCTCCCGCAGCGCGGGCGGCATCGATCGCCGCGGCCTGCACAAGACGAACATCGCCGCGCTGCGCGAGTCGCTGCTGAAGGTCGCCTGTCCGGGCTGCATCCTGCTCTCCGACGGCTTCGCGGTCGGCGACCTCGATGGCCACGACCGCCGCGCGATCGTCGACGGCGACGCGACCTCGGCCGCCATCGCCGCGGCCTCGATCATCGCCAAGGTCACCCGCGACCGCTTCATGCACCGCGCCGACGCCCGCCATCCGGGCTGGGAGTTCAAGACCCACGTCGGCTACTCGACGCCCGAGCACCGCGACGCGATCCAGCGCCACGGCGTCTCGCCGCTGCACCGCATGTCGTTCGCGAGCACCGCGTACCAGCAGTTGGCCCTGTAGCGGCCCGTGGTCACCGAGCGCGACCTGCAGCTCGCCGACGGACGGACGCTGCACGTCTACGACACGGGCGGCGACGCCGGCGACGACCGCCTCGCCGTCTTCTGGCATCACGGCACGCCGAACATCGGCGCCCCGCCCGCGCCGCTCTTCCAGGCCTCCGACCGCCTCGGCATCCGCTGGGTCGCCTACGACCGCCCCGGCTACGGCGGGTCGACGGCCGACCCCGGGCGCGACGTCGCCTCCGCCGCCGGGCTCGTCGCCGCGGTCGCCGACGAGTTGGGCATCGACCGCCTCGCCGTCATGG
>JAOPZD010000306.1 GCA_025964295.1 Conexibacter sp. | reverse complement strand
CGTCCGGCCGCCGCGGCGGCCGCTGCTGCCGCCGCCGGCCCGGCCGTTCCGCCGTTGGCCGCCAGCGCGGGTCCGTGCGGGATCGCGATCTGCGGCGCGCGCGCGCCGTCACGGGCGGCCGGCCAGGAGGAGAACGAGAGGATCTGCTCGCGCAGGAGGACCGCGCCGCTGGCCACGACCGCGCAGGCGGCGAGGGCGCCGATGGCGATCGGCGCCTGACGATGCATCAGCACCGTCCCGACCTCCCCAGCGGTGCGAGGGCGGCATCCACGAGTCCCGCATCGGCACGCCCGGCCGCGGACTGAAGCGAAAGACTACGAACCGGTCCGGGAAATGACCGCAAATTGCGGGATCGTCCGTGAGCCCGGAAAGCGGACATAGGCATCGCTATGGGGTGTCGAACGCGACGTACTGGAACGTCGTCGCGGGCGGGTCGATCATGTCGGTCGGATCGCCGTCGGCCTTGGCCGGGTCCTTGCCGATCCGGCAGGCGACGATCCGCATGCTGTTGGACGCCCCCGGGTTGGCCGAGACGACGATCAGATCCGGCCAGCCGCTCGTGCTCGGCGAGACCGCGACGACGTCGTCGGCGATCGAGTTGCCCTGCGCCGGCGCGGCGGGCTGGGGGTTGGCGACCGTCGCGACCTGGCACGTGTTCGGCCCGAAGGCCGCGAAGTCGACCGAGACCGTCCCGTAGAAGTCGCCCAGGTCGCGGGTCTGCAGGCCGCCGTCGACGATCGCGGCGGCGCCGACCGCGTTGTCGGCCACCTTCGAGGAGGTCACGGCGTCGGCCGCGAGCTGCGTCGGGCCGACCGCGCCGTCGGCGAGCTTGTTGGCGTCGACGGCCTTGCCGGCCAGCTGCGTGTTGCCCACCGACCCGTCGGCGAGCTTGGCCGCGTCGACCGCCTTGGGCCCGATCGCCTTGGCGGTGACCGCGCCGTCGCGCAGCTGCTTGGTCCCGACCGACCGCGACGGGGTCGTCTGCAGCGTCTTGATCGCGCGCTGGGACAGGTCCTGGGTCCCGAGCGTGCGGTTGCGTACCTGGCGGTTGGTGATCGAGTTCTTCTTGATCGATCCGCCGTCGATGAGGCGCGCGGCCGCGGCCGGGCCGTCGAGGGCGATGAACAGGGCGAGGAGCGCGACGACCAGCGATGCGGACGGGCGTCGTCTCAGGCGATGCGACATATGGCGGCAGTCAGAGGGATCTCCGCGGGCGGCGGCCGCCCACGTGGTCCTGGAACTCTGCCATGTGGAGCGGCGTCTGGGAGCCGCTAGACGGAAGTTCGAGCGGCACGAGGGTGCATTGGAGCCGCTCACCGATCAGTACCCCCAAGGGGAATCGAACCCCTGCTTCGAGCGTGAAAGGCTCGTGTGCTAACCGCTACACCATGGGGGCAGGCCCTTTGAGTCTAGGCTGACGGAGCCCTCGTAGCTCAATTGGTAGAGCGCGCGCCTTTTAAGCGTTGAGGTTGTGGGTTCGAGCCCCACCGGGGGCATCCGACCATCGCGAGACGTCCTTACGCAATCGTTAGACCGCGCTCAGGTGCGCTTGGGGTTGGGGTCGCATCATCTTCCCAGCGGACACCTGAGGCATCGGTTCCTTGGACCGGCCGGCGCCTCGCATCACCCCTCCGCAAGAGAGCAAGTGCAGTTCCTCCCCACCTCACCGGCGGGGCGCCGCGTGCGCCCCGCCGGGCAGAGGCGGATCCCAATTGAGCCTGGGACAGAACGAGACACAGAGACACCTTGGGAACGCGTCAGGCGGCCGGCGGGCGGTAGGACAGCTCGTCGGCCGGGACGCCTCCTCCCAGCAGGTCTGAGGCGGTGCGCGCCAGCGCCGCGAGCGCGACGCCCATCGGGCCCGGCCCGAACGAGACGCGCGCGACGCCGAGCTCCTGCAGCTCGCTGACGCTCGGAGCGCCCGGGCGGGCGAGGACCGAGACCGGCGCGTCGATGCCGTCGACCAGCGCCTTGATCGTCGCGCGGTCGGTGACGCCCGGGACGAAGATGCAGTCCGCGCCCGCGCGGGCGTAGGCCTGGCCGCGGAGGATCGCGGCCTCCGGGTCGTCGGCGCCGCGCAGGTAGACGTCGGTGCGGGCGTTGATGACGATCGGGACGCCCTCCTCGTCGGCTCGCGCGCGCGCCGCTGCCACCCGCGCCGCGGCGTCCTCGGCGTCGCGCAGCAGCTCGCCGTCGCGCACGCCGTCCTCCAGGTTGCAGCCCACCGCGCCGGCCGCGATCGCCCGGCCGATCGTCTCGGCGACGTCGTCGGGCGTCTGGCCGTAGCCGCCCTCGAGGTCGGCGGTGACCGGCAGCTGGACCGCGCGCGCGACGCAGCCGACGGCCTCCAACATGCCCTCGCGGCCGATCGCCTCCCCGTCGGCGAGGCCGTGCGCGGCCGCGATCGCCCACGACGCGGTGGCGATCGCCCGGCAGCCGGGAACCGAGGCGACGGTGCGGGCGCTGGCGGCGTCCCACACGTTGACGAGCACGAGGATCGCCGGGTCCCGATGCAGGCGCCGCAGCTCCTCGGCGCGGACCTTCAGGTCGTCGGGCGAGAAGGGCGAGGCGGCGGCAGACACCGCTCGGACCCTACTAGCGCCGCGCGGCGACCTTGCCCGCCAAGGCGTCCAGGAGCAGCTGCACGGACCGCTCGAGCTGGTCGATCGTCGCGTCCTCCACGCGCGTGACCCCGACGGCCTGGTTCAGCCATGCGTTGATCTCGCGGTGGGGCCGGCGGTCGCGGCGGCCGAGGTCGCCGACGAGGCGGTGGCGCTTGTCGCGCAGGATGGTGCGGCGCTCGAACGCGGAGAGGCGCGAGGCCGGCGCCGCCGGGGCATCGTCGTTCTCCTCGGGCGCCGCCCCGGGCACCGCCGCGGTGAACGACGGCATGATCGGCGACGCCGGCGCGACGACCGCCGGCCCGCCGAACAGCGACATCTGCGACGTCGGCGCGACGTCGGCGCTGAGCGCCAGGAACTCCGCCGCCTCGGACTTCTCGGTCTCGCGCCGCGGCTCGCGCTCCTCGAACAGCTCCTCGTCGCTCTCGCGCCGGCGCAGGACGTGGCGCAGCTCGCCCTCGACGTCGAGCGCGTGGCGACGCAGGACCGGGTCGCCCGGCAGGAAGAGCCACGACATGTCCGCCGGCCGCCCCGCGATCGTCCGGACGAACCGCCCGACGACCTGGCGGAAGATCAGCGGCGTCTTGGCCGCGCTGGCGTAGACGCCGACCCGCAGCCGCGGGATGTCGACGCCCTCGGACACCATGTTGACCGCGACGATCCACTCCTCGCGCGACTCGGTGAACGCGTGCAGCTTCTTGTGGGCGCCCGCCTCGGTGTGCAGGACGATCGTCGGCGACTTGCCGCTGACGTCCTTGAGCAGCTTGGCGATCTTGCGCGCGTGGTCGGAGTCGGCGGCGACCACGAGGCCGCCGGCGTCGCGGTGCCCGGCCGCGCGCGCCTCCTGGAGCTTGGCGTGGGCGGCGGCGAGGATGCGCGGGAGGCCGTCGGCGAGCTCGGCGGAGATCGCGGTGCGGTAGCGGCGCGAGGCCTCCCGCGTGCTCAGCACCGTGTCGAACCCCGCTTCGATGACGTCGTCGCCCGACTGCCACGACAGCGTGCCGTCGTACGGGATGAACGTCACCGGGCGGCAGATGCCGTCGCGGACCGCGTCGGCGTAGGTGTAGGCGACGTCGGCGACCGCGACGCCCTCGCCGTCGTAGCGCACGCCCGGAATCGGCGTGGTGTCCGAGCGAAACGGCGTCCCGGAGAGCAGCAGCCAGCGCGCGGCGTTGCGGAAGGCCAGCGCGAAGCCCTCGCCCCACGCGAGCTCCTCGCCGAGGTGATGGGCCTCGTCGGCGATGACGAGCGTCCGGCCGGTGCACTGCGCGCCCCACTTGGCGGCGACCATCGCGATCTTCGCGTAGGTGACCGCGACGCCGTGGAAGTCGCGCGGCGGGACGAGCTCGGCGGCGTCCGGGGCGAGGTTGAGCCCGAGCCGGCCGGCGGCGCGCGCCCACTGGCGGGTCAGCGGCGTGGTCGGGCAGACGACCGCCACGCGGTCGACGAGCTTGGCCCGCAGCATCCGGTTGGCGATCTCGATGGACGGGCGGGTCTTCCCCGCGCCCGGGGCCGCGGAGATCAGGAAGGGCCCCGAATCCCATGTGCTCATCGCCTCGAGCGCGGAGACCTGCCACGCCCGCAATCCGTGTCGGGCAATGGTCTTCGTCGGGCTCACGCGGCGGCGAAGGTTGCGCGACGCACCGGACGGAAGGCGAAGGCCCTGCTACGGGCGTCAATCACGCTTCGACGAACGCCTCGGCCTCGACCTCGACCAGCATCCGCGGGTCGATGAAGCCGCTGACCTCGTACATCGCGGTGACCGGCCGGACGTCGCCGAAGACCGCGCCGTGGGCGCGGCCGATCTCACCGGCGCGGGCGATGTCGGTGGTGAACATGCGCGTCCGGACGACGTCCCGCGCGCTGGCCCCCACGCGCTCCAGCGACGCGACGACGACCTGCAGCGCGATCGCCATCTGCTCGCCGGCCGTGACGCCCTGCACCACGCCGTCCTCGTCGACCGACGTGCAGCCGGCGACCCAGACGTGCGGGCCGGAGCGCACGACCCGGGAGTAGCCGACGGTGGCCTCGTAGGGGCCGGGCGGGTCGCTGCCGAGGCGCTCCACGCGCGCCTAGTGCCGGAAGTGCCGGCGCTTGGTGAAGACCATCGCGACGCCGGCGGCGTCGGCCGCGGTGACGACCTCGTCGTCGCGCACGCTGCCGCCCGGCTGGATGACCGCCGTGACGCCGGCGTTGATCGCGAGCTCCGGGCCGTCGGCGAAGGGGAAGAAGGCGTCGGAGGCCAGCGACGCGCCCTGCAGCGTGTCGGCCTGGGACTTCTCGACGGACAGCCGCACCGAGTCCACGCGGCTCATCTGGCCGGCGCCGATGCCGAGCGTCGCCAGATCGCGGGCGACGACGATCGCGTTGGACTTCACGTGGCGCGACACGCGCCAGGCGAACAGGAGGTCGGCCCACTCCTTCTCGGTCGGCCGGCGCTCGGTCACGACCTCCATGTCCTCGCGCTCGTCGCGCGAGTTGTCGCGGTCCTGGACCAGCAGGCCGCCGGTGACCTGGCGGATGTCGGGCTCGCCGAGCGCGGGCAGCCGGCGCTCCTGGTCCTCGAGGATCCGGATGTTCTGCTTCTGGGTCAGGACGGCGAGCGCGTCGTCGTCGTAGCCGGGAGCGATCAGGACCTCGACGAACTGCTGGTGCAGGCGCTCGGCGGTGGCCTTGTCGACCTTGCGGTTGAGCGCGATGACGCCGCCGTAGGCGCTCATCGGATCGGTCGCGAACGCGCTGGCGTAGGCCTGCTCGGCCGTGGCGCCGAGGGCGACGCCGCACGGGTTGTTGTGCTTGACGATCGCGCAGGCCGGGACCTCGAAGTCGCGCACCATCCCGCGCGCGGCGTCGAGGTCCAGGATGTTGTTGTAGGAGATCTGCTTGCCGTGGTGCTGCTTGACCTGGGACAGCACGTTCATGCGCGTCCCGACCTGTGAGTAGTACGCCGCGCGCTGGTGCGGGTTCTCGCCGTAGGGCAGGTCGACGACCTTCTCGAAGGCGCGGATGACCAGCGGCGGGAAGTCCTCGCTCTTCTCCGCGAACCAACGGGCGATCGCGGTGTCGTAGCGCGCGGTGTAGGCGAAGGCCTCGGCGGCCAGCGACTCGCGGGTCGGCATCGACAGCGTCCCGCCGGCGTCGCGCAGCTCCTCGATCACCGCGTCGTAGGACTCCGGCTTGACGACGACCGCGGCGTAGGCGTGGTTCTTGGCCGCCGCGCGCAGCATCGTGGGGCCGCCGATGTCGATGTTCTCGATGACCTCGGCCTCGCCGACGCCGCGCTTGGCCGCGGTGCGCTCGAACGGGTAGAGGTTGACGCAGACGAGGTCGACGAACTCGATGTCGTTGGCCTCGGCCTGCTGCAGGTGGTCCTCGTTGTCGCGGACGGCGAGGAGGCCGGCGTAGAGCTTGGGGTGCAGCGTCTTGACGCGGCCGTCCATGATCTCGGGGAAGCCGGTGAAGTCGTCGATGGCCCGGACCTCGATGCCCGCCTCGGTCAGCGCCGCGGCGGTCCCGCCGGTCGAGACGATCTCGACGCCGAGCTCCGCGAGCCCCTTGGCGAAGTCGACGATCCCCCGCTTGTCGGAGACCGACAGCAGGGCGCGCTGGATGCGGACGGCGCCGGGCGCGGTCGGCGCCTCGGGCGAGGTCTCTGAGGCCATGGGCCCGATGGTATTCGTCAGCCGCCTCGGCCGCTGGCTCGACGGCCGCGCCGAGGGCGACCCCGAGGCGATCCTCACCGCCGATGCCACGGCGTCCACCCCCGGCGGCGAGGTGCGCGGGCGCGACGCGCTCGTCGCCCAGGCGCGGGAGAACCACGCGCTGCCGACGCAGCACCTGATCGCCAACGTGCTCGCCGACGTCGACGGCGACCGCGCGCGGGTGACGGCGAACATCGTCGGCCACTTCGTCCGCGGCGCCGACACGCCGCCCGGACCGACGACGCTCGGCGGGCGCTACGCCTTCGACGCCGTCCGGACCGCGGCCGGGTGGCGCCTCGCGTCGGTGGCGGTGCAGCCGGTCTGGCGCGAGGAGTGAGATCGCCCGCCGGCGGGAAATCTGCATCCATGACCGAGAGCGGACAGGGCGGCGACCCCGCAGCCAAGCTGGAGCGGACGGCCGACGAGCTCGAGCACAACCTCGACCGGCTCGACGACCACATCT
Organism: Conexibacter sp.; assembly: GCA_025964295.1. The sequence goes on along the minus strand of JAOPZD010000306.1, from coordinate 3,155 downwards.
CCGACGCGCAGAAGGCCGCTCAGGCCCGCCGCGAGGAGGCCATGCCCGCCGAGGAGGTCGCCGGCGACTGGGAGGAGACCCGCGGCGCCCCGGGCCAGGGCGAGGACCCGGAAGGGGCGATCGGCGAGCACGGGGACGGCGAGGGCGCGACGGAGCGCGATGCGACGGAGGGCGAAGGCGAGGGCGACGCAGCGACGGCCTCCGGCGACGACGCGGGCGACGGAGCGGGCGACGACGCTCCGAGCGCTTCCGGCGACGACGCTCCGACGCGGCGCGACGATCCGGTCGGCAGCCGCATGCCCGGCCATCCTTCCGGCGGCGACGACTAGGACTTCACCGCCTTCCCAGGGCCGCTCGCCGCAGTGGGACGGGGCCACGCCGGCGAGCGGCCCGTGGGAGAGGCTCAGGCGAGCTGCTCGAGCAGGAAGGCCTGCTCGGCGGCGTTGTCGGTGAGGGCCAGGGCGGTGCGGTAGGCGTCGGCGGCTTCGGCGTGGCGGCCGAGGCGGCGCAGGAGGTCGGCCTTGGTGGAGGGCAGGTAGCGGTAGCCGGCGAGCCGGCCGTCGTCTTCGAGCGCCTCGATCTCCCGCAGCGCGGCTTGCGGGCCGTCGACCATCGCCAGCGCGACCGTGCGGTTCAGCGCGACGACCGGCGAGGGCCATGCCCGCAGCAGCGCGTCGTAGAGCGTGAGGATCTGGGGCCAGTCGGTCTCCGCGTAGCTCGGGGCCTGGGCGTGGATGGCGGCGATCGCGGCCTGCAGCGTGAAGCGCCCGGGCGGGCCGGCGCGCAGCGTCGCGACGAGCAGCCGGTCGGCCTCCGCGATCTCGTCGCGGTCCCAGGCCGTGCGGTCCTGGTCGGCCAGGCGCACGAACCGGCCGGCGCCATCGGTCCGGGTCGCGCGGCGCGCGTGGTGGACGTGCAGCAGCGCGAGCAGCCCGGCGGCCTCGCCGGCGGCCGGCAGCAGCGCGTGGAGCATGCGGGCGAGGTCCAGCCCGCGGTCGCCCGGCTCGACCCGTACGAGCACGTCGCCCGACGGCGCCGCGTGGCCGGTCGTCGCAAGCAGGTGGACGACGGTCAGCGCGGCGTCCAGGCGCACGGGCAGCTCGCGGGGCCCCGGCACGGCGTACGGGATGCCGGCCGCGGCGACCTTCCGCTTGGCCCGCGTCAGCCGCGCGGCCATCGTCGGCTCGGTGACGAGCAGCAGTTGCGCGATGTCGGCCGTCGCCACGCCGCACACCAGGCGCAGCGTCAGCGCGACCTGCGCCTCGCGCGCCAGCGCCGGGTGGCAGCAGGTGAAGATCAGCCGCAGGCGGTCGTCGCCGATCGCGTCGTGGTCGTCGATGAGGTCGGGCATGTCGGTCGCCTCGGGGACGAGCAGGAGCGGCAGCTTGGCCCGGAGCGTCGCGCGGCGGGCCAGCGCGTTGAGCGCGCCGCGCCGGGCGACGGTGGTCAGCCACGCGCCGGGACGCTGCGGGATCCCGTCGCGCGCCCACTGCTGCAGCGCGGCGACGTAGGCGTCCTGGACGGCCTCCTCCGCCGCGTCGAGGTCGCGCGTGACCCGCACCGTCGCGGCGAGCACGATGGCCCACTCGCGACGGTGCGCGTCGGCGACGGCCTGCTCGACGGCGCTCAGGTGGCCTCCACGATCTGGAAGTCGATCAGCGGGCGCACCTCGACGCCGCCGTCGACGATCGGCGTCATCCGCGCCAGCTCCAAGGCGTGGTCGAGGTCGCGCGCCTCGAGCACGAAGATGCCGCCGACGTCCTCCTTAGTCTCGATGAACGGCCCGTCGGTGAGGAGCTCTCCACGGATCGAGGTCGCCGTGGACGGCGGCTGCAGCGCCATCCCCGCGATGATCCGCCCGCCGGCCGCGGCGACGCGCTCCGGCAGCGCGCCATGTGCCGCCATGACCTCCGGCGCCAGGTCCTCCGCTGCGACGCGCTCGAACATGAGCACCGCGTACTGGGGCATCAGGCCACCGCTCCGGCCGGCGTCAGGCCTGGCACCTCGAACTGCTCGAACATCGCTTCCTCCGCTTCGTCGTGGGAGCCGTCACCGGCCCGTTCTCCAACTACGACAAACGGGACGCCCCGAAATCGACAGCACCGCTATTCGACCACGACCCGGCGCGGCTGCGACGGGTCGCGACGCAGGCTTCCGGCGGCGATCAGGCGCACGGCCTCGGGCAGCAGCGCGTGCTCCAGCGGCCGCAGCGCCTCGAGAACGGCAGCGGCCTCGGCCGCGGCCGGCAGCTCGATCGCGCGCTGCAGGATGATCGCGCCCGTGTCGACGCCCTCGTCGACGAAGTGGACGGTGACGCCGACCACCTTGACCCCGTAGTCGAGCGCCTGCTGGACAGCGGCGAGGCCCGGGAACGCCGGCAGCAGCGAGGGGTGCACGTTGATGATGCGGTCGCGGAAGCGAGCGATGAACGCGGCGTCGAGGATCGCCATGTAGCCGGCCAGGACGACGAGCTCGACGCCTTGGGCCTCCAGCCAGTCGCCGATCGCCGCGTCGCGGAGCGGCCGGTCCGGGAAGGCGTCGCGCGGGAACGCCGACGCCGGGACGCCGGCCTGCCGCGCGCGCTCCAGCGCGACGGCGGCGGGCTTGTCGGAGGCGACCGCGACGACCTTGGCCTCGAAGCCGTGGACGTGGTCGAGCAGGGCCTGGAGGTTCGTCCCGGCGCCCGAGGCCAGGACGCCGACCCGCAGCTGACCGCCCACGTCAGGCGGCCTCGATGGAGAGCGCGGACTGCCCCGGAGGCGGCGGCGGCGCAGGCGCGGCGGCGGTGACCTGCAACACCGGACGCGGGCCGCCGGTCGACGCCAGCTGGCCGGCCTCGATCAGCGCGTCGATCCGGTCGACGACGTTCTTGGCGCTCAGATGCGCGTAGGTCCCGTACTCCGGCAGGCCATCCCACGAGTTGCGCAGCAGCGCCTTGGCCTGCCCGCCGCGCAGCACCTCGGCCACGCGCGTGCGGCCGATCGACGGCCGCGCCGCCCGGATGACCGCCAGGATCGCGGCCTCGATCGACGCGTGGCGCGCCGTGCCGGCGACCGCGCTGCTGCCGCCCGCACCGCCGGCCAAGGCGCGCGACGGCGACGCCGGAACCAGCGACGGGTCGCACACGTCGCAGCACGGCACCTCGGGCGCCTGCG
>JAOPZD010000303.1 GCA_025964295.1 Conexibacter sp. | reverse complement strand
GGCCGCGCGCAGGCGCTCCGCGCGCGCCGGCTCCGCCGACCACGTCCGCGCGTCCGGATGGACGATCAGCGCGCCCTTGCGGCGGATCTTCGCGACCGGCCCGAGGAGCTCGTCGAGCTCGTCGTAGACGGCGAGCCCGAGGACGGTCAGGTCGAGCTCCGGACCCGTGTCCTTGTCGGAGCACAGGACGTTGCCCTCGCCGAGGCCCGTCGTGCCGCCGCTGACCTCGCCGCGGTCGAGCAGCACGACCGGCACGCCCCGCCGCGCCAGCTCCCACGCGGTCGCCGCGCCGACGATGCCCGCGCCGACCACGACGACATCGGGCGCCGTCATCCCAGGCGGAAGCCGGCCGGGAACGGGTCGTCGTCGGCGAGCAGGTACTGGCCCATGCCGGTGATCCACGCGCGCCCGGTGACCTCGGGCACCACGGCCGGCCGCCCGGCGACGGTCGTCTCCTCGACGACGCGGCCGGTGAACCGCGTGCCGAGCACCGACTCGTTGACGAACGGATCGCCGACCGCCAGCTCGCCGCGCGCGTGCAGCTGGGCCAGGCGCGCGCTCGTGCCGGTCCCGCACGGCGAGCGATCCAGCCAGCCCGGATGGATCGACGTCGCCGCGCGCGCGTCGGCCCCGTCGCGCCCCGGCGCGTGCAGCACGACGTGGTGGCAGCCCGCGATCCGCGGGTCCTCCGGATGCACCGGGCGCTCCAGCGCGTCGATCGCGGCCATGATGTCCGCGCCGCACGCGATCAGCCGATCGGACTCCGCCGGCTCGACCGCGACGCCCGCGGCCGCCGCGTCGACCAAGGCGTAGAAGTTGCCGCCGAAGGCCATGTCATAAGGGATGGCGCCCCAGCCGTCGACCTCGACGACCCGGTCCTGCGCGGCCATGAACGCGGGGACGTTGCGCAGCGTCACCGACATGGCGCGGCCGTCGCGCACCGCGACGCGCACGACGACCAGCCCGGCCGGCGTGTCGAGCCGCACGATCGTCTCGGGCTCGGTGACCGCGACCATCCCGGTCTCCACCAGCACGGTCGCGACGCCGATCGTCCCGTGCCCGCACATCGGCAGCAGCCCGGAGACCTCGATGAACAGGACGCCCCAGTCGGCGTCCTCGCGCGTCGGCGGCTGGAGGATCGCCCCGGACATCGCGGAGTGCCCGCGCGGCTCGCGCATGAGCAGCAGCCTGACGTCGTCCATGTTCTGCTCGAACCACAGCTTGCGCTCGAGCATCGTCGCGCCCGGCAGCGCGGGCACGCCGCCGGTGATGACGCGCGTCGGCATCCCCTCCGTGTGGGAGTCCACCGCGGCGAAGTACCGCGACGCCCTCATGCCGCGACGGTCTCCTTGAGCGCCGCGACCGCGGCGTCGAGCACCGCCTGCTGCTGGGCGTCGAGCGGCAGGCGCGGGCCGCGCGAGGCGCCGCCGCGCAGCCCGGCCGCGTCCATCGCGCCCTTGAAGTACTGCACGAGGTGCGGCGTCATGTCCAGCCGCGCGAGCGGGAGCAGGCGCGCGTAGATCGCGCGCGCCTCGGCCAGCCGCCCGGCCTCGACGTGCTCCTGCAGCGCGACGCACTCGCCGGGCACGACGTTGGCGACGCCCGACACCCACCCGGTGGCGCCGGTGGCGAAGCCCTCCAGCGCCCAGTCGTCGCCGCCGACCAGGATCTCCAAGGTGGTGTCGTTGACCAGCGCCGCGATCCGCCGCGCGTCGCCCGAGCACTCCTTGACCGCCACGACGGCCGGGACCTCCGCGGCGATCGCGGCGATGACGTCCGGCGTCAGGTCGATCCCCGACGCTCCGGGGTTGTTGTAGGCCATGATCGGGAGCCCGCCGGCCTCGGCCACGGCTGCGTAGAAGGCCACCAGCTCGGCCTGAGTGCCCGCGTAGTTCAGCGGCGGCAGGCACATCGCGGCGGCCGCGCCGGCCGCGCGCGCCACCGCCGCGTTGCGGCATGCCGCGGCGGTCGAGCCGGCCGAGACGCCGACGATCACCGGCACGCGACCGGCGGCGACCGCGACGCACGTCTCGACGACCACGCGCCGCTCGGCGTCGCTCAGCTGGCCCGCCTCGCCCATCGTGCCGGTGGCGACGAGGCCGCCCACGCCCGCGTCGAGCAAGGCCTCCAAGTTGGCCCGCAGGCCTGCGACGTCGACCTCGTCGTCGGCGGTGAACGGCGTGATCGCCGCGGGGATGATGCCGGGGAACTGCATGGCGGTGGGGCTCCTCTGGTCCTAGTCGAGCGCCATGTAGCGGCGCGCGCGGTCGATGTGCTGGATGGCGTGCCGGCGCGCCGCGTCTGCGTCGCCCTCGGCGACGGCCGCGGCGATGAGCCGGTGCTCGGCGAGCTGGAGGGTCGTGCGGCCGGGGACGGCGATGGACTCGTCGCGCAGCTGCTGCCACAGCGGCTGGTCCATCAGGTCGGCGAGGTGGTCGGCGACGGCCAGCAGCACGGGGTTGGCGGTCGCCACGGCGAACTGGCGGTGGAAGCGGCGGTCGGCGTCGCTCCAGCGGCGCCGCTGCTCGGGGTCGGACGGATCGGCGCTCGCGGCCATGACGTCGAGCAGCGCGTCGATCGCGGGGTCGGCGTGTGCGCGCCGCGCGGCGAGCGCGACGATCTCCGGCTCGAAGATCCGGCGTGCCTCGAGCACCGCGGCGGGGCCGGCGTCGGCGGGCAGGCCGAGATCCGCGGGGACCTGCCGCTCGGCCGCGGCCAGGCGCTCCAGCGCGTCGGACCGGAAGAACGAGCCCGCGCCCTGGCGCGTCTGGACGAGCCCGCGGACCTGCAGCGCCGCGAGCGCCTCGCGGATCGACGCGCGGCCGACCCCGTAGTGCTCGGCGAGCATGCGCTCGCTCGGCAGCCGCTCGCCCGGGCGGAGCATCCCGCGGCGCAGCTCTGCGACGAGCCGATCGGCGATCTGCTCGTAGCGCTGGAGGACCGCCGGGCGGCGATCGAAACTGGTTCTGCGAAGTGGTCTTGTTGCCAAACCAGTGCTAGTGTAGCTCGCATGAGCGCGAGCATCAAGGCGGTCGATCCCCGAACCGGTGAGAGCGGGGCGGTCTACGACGAGGCGACCCTCGACGCCGTCGACGCCGCCGTGCGCGCCGCCGTCGCCGCCGCGCCCGACCCCGCGCTGGCCGACACCACCAGGCGCGCGGCCCTCCTGCGAGGCATCGCGACCCGGCTGCGCGCGCGGGGAGAGGAGATCGTCGCGCTCGCGGGCGGCGAGACCGGCCTGCCGCCGGCCCGGCTGCAGGGCGA
>JAOPZD010000299.1 GCA_025964295.1 Conexibacter sp. | reverse complement strand
GCCGGCGCGGGCACGCTGGTCCGCGCCGCCGACGACGACGCGGCCCTGTTCGCCGCGCTGGACGCCGCCGGCCTCGGCGCGCGGCCCCATCCCGACGGCGGCTTCCTGGTCGAGGCCGAGCCCGAGGAGGTCGGGCGCGCCGCACAAGTGGGCGGCGTCGCCCTCGCCCGCCTCGGGCCATCCGGGAGCGCCGGCCTCGAGCAGCTGTTCTTCGACCTGACCAGCGGAGCGCCCGACGGCCCCGATCAGCCCGTTTCCTCCGACCTCCAGGAGTCCGTCCGATGAGCACCGCCACCGCCCGCTTCGACGAGCCGCTGTCGCCGCGCGCCGCCGATCATGGCCGTGACCACCGCCCCAGCCTCGCACGGCTCACCCGGGTCGAGCTGCGCAAGATGTATGACACGCGTGCCGGGTTCTGGCTGCTGCTCAGCGGCCTGCTCCTCACGCTCGCCACCGTGGTCATCTCGGCCCTCACCGGGCACTCGGGCGACCACACGCTGAGCAACCTCCTCGACAACTCGGTGCAGGCGCTGAACGTGCTGCTGCCGATCGTCGGCATCCTGCTGGTGACCTCGGAGTGGTCGCAGCGCACCGCGCTGCTGACGTTCACGCTCGTGCCCCAGCGCGGCCGTGTCCTGGCGGCCAAGGTCAGCGCCAGCATCGTGCTGGCCGTCGTCGCCTTCCTGGCGGCCCTGGCGCTGTCGGCGGCGGGCACCGCGCTCAACCCGTCCGGCTTCGATGGAACCTGGTCGGTCGACGGCGGCGTCCTGGCTCAGACGGCCCTGTTCACGGTCATCTCCATGCTGATCGGCGTGGCGCTCGGATCCGCCATCCTGGTCTCGGCGCCGGCGATCGTGGCGTCGTTCGTCCTCCCGCTCGCATTGAGCGCCATCACCCACCTGATCAGCGGCCTGAACGGCGTGGCGAACTGGCTGGACCAGGGCGACACGCTGACCGCCCTCACCGACCACCCCCTCGGCGGCGAGGAGTGGGCGCACATCGGCACGACGCTCCTGCTGTGGCTCGCGCTTCCGCTGGCCATCGGCATGTGGCGGTTCGTGCGTGGGGAGATCCGCTAGAAGCTCCGGTCCCTACGGGACCGCGGGTACGAGCCCCTGGGCGAGTACCCGCAGCGAAACGAGCCCCCTGGGCGAGGCTTCGCCTAGGAGCCCGGGTCCCTACGGGACCGCGGGGTACGAGCCCCTGGGCGAGTACCCGCAGCGAAACGAGCCCCCTGGGCGAGGCTTCGCCGGCTTCGCCTAGCGCCGCGCGAAGCCGTCCAGGTCGTCGCGCGGCGCGGCGTCCGACGCCTCCACCCGGTCGACGCGCGCATGCGGCGGTCCCTCGCCCATCGCGCGCTCGACTGCTGCGACGGCACCCGCGTCGCCCTGCAGCCATGCCTCGACCGAGCCGTCGGCGAGGTTCGCCGCCCAGCCGCTGACGCCGCGCGCGACCGCGCGCTCCAGCACCCAGCCGCGGTAGTTGACGCCCTGCACGCGCCCGTGCACGACCACCCGTCGCGCGACCGGCTCAGTCACGACCCGCCCTCGAGCGCCTGCGCGAACGCGGCGCGCGCGGGCTCCCCGTGCACCGCGAAGACGATCCGCTCCAGCCGCGAGCCGGACGCGACGTGACGGCGCACCTCGTCGGCCTCGATCTCGGCGGCCTGCTCGAGCGGGAACCCGCCCACGCCCGTGCCGAACGCGACCAGCGCCAGCGACCGGGCTCCGAGCTCCTCGGCCTTCCACAGCGTCGCGGCAGTCGCCCGGCGGATGATGTCGGCCGAGGTCGGCCCACCGAGGTCCATCGTCGCCGCGTGGATGACCCAGCGCGACGGCAGATCGCCCGCGGTCGTCTCGACCGCGTCGCCGAGGCCGATGGGCGCCTTGCGCCGCGACTCCTCGTCGACCTTCGGACCACCAGCGCGCGAGATCGCTCCCGCGACCCCGCCGCCGTGCAGCAGCTGTGTATTGGCCGCGTTGGCGATCGCATCGACCGCCAGCGTCGTGATGTCGACGTCGAGGACTTCGACCTGCGCGCCCATCGTCACCGTCCTACCCCACGCCGGACCAACCATCGCCGCGGGTTCGGCCCCCTGGGCCGACACCCGCCCGGCATGCCGAGCCTCCAGGCGAGGCTATGCCGCCTCGACGCCTTCCTCTTCTTCCTTGCCCTGCAGCCGCTCGCGTCCGCGACGGACGGCGGCGATGAACTTCGAGAGGTTGACCTCGAGCGTGTTGAGGATCTCGTCGGCGTAGTCCTCGGCGCCGAGGCGGATCTCCCGCTCGCGGGCGCGTGCGTCCTCGACGATCTCCTCGGCGGCGCGCTCGGCCTCCCGGGTGACCTCTTGGTCGGAGACGAGCTCCTCCTGCTTGCGCACGGCATCCTTCACGATGCGCTCGGCCTCGCGCTTGGCCTCGGCGAGCATCTCCCGACGCTCCTTGACGATCCACCGCGCCTGCTTGATCTCCTCAGGGATGGTCGCGCGCATCTGATCCAAGATGTCGTAGATCTGCTCGCGATCCACCCGCACCTCGTCGGTGAGGGGAACCTTCTTGGCGTTGTGGACAAGGTCGTCGAGCTTGTCAATGAGGACCAGGACGTCCATGGCTAAGCGTCTTTCGTTATCGGGTGAGCTCTTCCTTCAGGCGGCGTGCGACGCGCTCTGGGACGAGACTGTCGATGTCACCGCCGAACGTGGCGAGCTCCTTGACTCCGCTGGAGCTGAGGAAACTGTACTGCGGGCTGGCCATCAGGTAGAGCGTGTCGACATTGGGGGCCTGCATCCGGTTCAGCTTGACAATCTCGAGCTCGTTCTCGAAGTCGGAGATGGCGCGCAGCCCCTTGACGATCGTTCGGGCCCCGATCGACTGGGCGAAGTCGACCACCAGGACGCTGAACGGCTCGGCCCGGACGTTGCCCATGTCCGCCGTCGCCTCGGTGATGAACGACAGCCGCTCCTCGATCCCGAAGATCGGCTGGTTCTTGCGGACCGAGACGTTGACGACGGCCACGACGACCTCGTCGAACTGCGCCGCCGTCCGCCCGATGATGTCGAGGTGGCCGTTGGTGATGGGGTCGTAGCTGCCCGGACAGACAGCGATGCGCTTCTCGTCGCTCATGCGTTGTGGATGCGGAGGAGGGTGTCGCCGTAGCGGCGTTCGAACGTCGTGCGGTAGCCGGGGAGGTCGAGCGGCGTGCGCCGGTCGCTCTCGCCGATGACGCGCGCGCCGGGGGCGAGGACGGGGGCCAGCGCGAGCGCCAGCTCCGGTCCGAGCCCGGTCGCGAGCCGGTACGGAGGGTCTAGGAAGACGAGATCGTATGTCTCGCCCGCCTCGCGTGCGTCGCGCAGGGCGGCGAGGGCGTCGCGGCGGCGGACGCGGGCCTGCTCCCGGGTGAGCCCCAGCGCGTCGAGATTGCTCTGGACGACCCCCGCGGCGCGCGCGTCCTTCTCGACGAGGACGGCGCTCCCGGCCCCGCGCGAGAGCGCCTCGATGGCCAGCGCGCCCGAGCCGGCGAAGAGGTCCAGCACGCGCTCGCCGTCCAGCGGCCCCAGCGCGGAGAACAGCGCCTCGCGGACGCGGTCAGAGGTCGGACGCGTGTCGGTGCCGGGCGGCGCGGTGATCCGGCGTCCGCCGAGGCGCCCCGCGACGATCCTCATGCGGCCACGGGCGCGGCCTCGGCCCGGGCGACCGCGGCGCGCAGCAGGTCGTGCTCGGGGCGCTCGAGCTCCGGATCGGCCTCCAGCAGCGCCTCGGCGGTCGCGAAGGCGGCCTCCAGGACGAGCGCGTCGTCGGGCAGCCGGGCGAACCGGAAGCGCGCCAGGCCCGACTGGCGCGTGCCGGTCAGCTCGCCCTCGCCGCGCAGCTCGAGGTCGATCTCGGCCAGCCGGAAGCCGTCGCCGTTCTTCTCCAGGGCCTTCAGGCGGGCCGACTCGCGCGGGCCGAAGAGCAGGCACAGCGAGGCGTGCTCGCCCCGGCCGACGCGCCCGCGCAGCTGGTGCAGCTGGGAGATCCCGTAGCGGTCGGCGTCCTCGACGAGCATGATCGTCGCGTTCGGGACGTCGATGCCGACCTCGATGACGGTCGTGGCGACCAGGACGTCGGCCTCCCCCGCCGCGAAGCGCTCCATCGCGCCCTGCTTCTCGGCGGGGCGCATCTGGCCGTGCAGGAGCACGACCTCGAAGGCCGCCAGCTCGCCCGTCTTCAGCCGCTCGTACTCGGCGGTCGCCGCGCGGGCGTTGAGCGCCTCGGACTCGCTGACCAGCGGGCAGACCACGAACGCCTGGCGCCCGGCGCGCAGCTCCTCGCGGATGCGCTCGTAGGCGCGGTGGCGCTCGGCCTCGGTGGAGCAGACGTGGGTGGCGATCGGCTGGCGCCCGCGCGGCAGCTCCCGCAGCGCGGTGACGTCCAGCGCCCCGAAGTTCGCCAGGCGCAGCGTGCGCGGGATCGGCGTGGCGGTCATGTGCAGCAGGTGCGGCACGAGGCCGGGCGGCGCCTTGGCGTCCAGCGCCGCGCGCTGGCGCACGCCGAAGCGGTGCTGCTCGTCGACGACCGCGACCTGGAGGTCGGCGAACGTCACGTCGGGCTCGATCAGCGCGTGGGTGCCGACGACGAGCGCGAGCTCGCCGGACCGCAGGCGGGCGAGGATCTCGCGGCGGCGCGCCGCGCTGGTCGAGCCGGTCAGCAGCGCCGCCGCGATCATGGAGCCGCCCCAGCCGCCCATGAGCGACTGGATCGTGGCGAAGTGCTGCTCGGCCAGCGTCTCGGTCGGCGCCATCAGCGCGGCCTGGCCGCCGTGCTCGACGGCGCGCAGCATGGCGTGCAGGGCGACGACGGTCTTGCCCGAGCCGACCTCGCCCATCAGCAGGCGCTGCATCGGGCGGGCGCGGGCGAGGTCGGCGTCGACGTCGGCCATCGCGTCGACCTGGTCGCCGGTCGGGGCGAACGGCAGCAGCTCGTCGCGCCACGTCGCGCTGAGCGACGGCGGGTCGGTCAGCGGCGCGGCGTGGACGTCGGCGCGGCGCTCGCGGCGCAGGCGCAGCTGGACGATCTGATCGACGAGCAGCTCGTCGAAGGCCAGGCGGCGGCGGCCCGCCTCGTGATCGGGCCCGAAGTGCGCGGCGGCCGTGGCGGTGGCCTTGTCGGGGAGCTGCCGGGCGCGGCGCAGCGCGGCGGGCAGCGGCTCGACGACGTCGTGGATCGCGGCGCGGTGGGCCTGGACGGTCGCGAGGATCTGGGTCGAGCTGATGCCCTTGGTCGCCGGATACTGCGCCGCCTCGGCGCCGACCGCGGCGACCGCGTCGGTCTTGGCGTGGGCGTTGACGCGAAAGCGGCTGCCGCCCTGGTACTTGCCGGCGAGCATCAGGCGCGTGCCGACGGGGTAGGCGGCCGACAGCCACGGCTGGTTGAAGAACGTGGCCTTCATGATCCCCGTGCCGTCGGTGACCGTCGCCTCGACCAGCGGCTTCATGCCCCGCCGGCGCACGGGGCGCGAGGTGATCGAGCGGACCTCGACCAGGACGGTGGCCGTCTCGTCGATGGCCAGCTCGGCGATCGTGCGGGCCTCGCCGGTGGCGCGCGGGAGGTGGTCGAGGAGGTCGCCGACGGTCTCCAGGCCGATCGACTCCGCGGCGGCCTGGGCGGTCGGCGGCTTGATGTCCAGCGGCGCGGCCAGGCGCGAGGGCCGGGGCAGGCGCACGGGCGCCTCCCAGATCTCCTGCGCGGTCAGCTCGCGCGCCTGCGCGAAGGCGATCGGCGGGCGGAGGCGCGGGCGCTCGCCGTCCTGCTGCTCGGGTGCTGCGGGCGTGGATGGCACCCCGATCCCGGCCTACTCGGCCGCGAGCAGCCACCACCAGGACGGCTGGCCGCCGTCCTCCAGCTCCAGCTCCACGCCGGCGGGCGCCAGCGCGGCGACCGCGTCGCCGTCCAGCGGGGCGCCCTCGCCCTCGATGCAGGTGACGAGCTCGGCGTCGGCCGACAGCCGGCCCAGGACGATCTCGAGCGTCGTGGCGGGCTCGCCCCAGGCGACGAGGTCGTCGCCGACGTAGCCGACGGCGTCGCCGATGGTGAAGCGGCCGTCGGGATCCTGACGCGCGGCGGGCGCGACGCCGCCGGTGCGGACGGCGTCCAACGCCTCCTGCATGGCGGCCGCGTTCTCCTGCGCGGAGCGGTCGGCGTTGAGCGCGAAGGCGGCCGAGAGGCCGGCCTGCTGGGAGCGCGACGGCACGACGAAGACGACCTTGTCCGACAGCTCGGCGGCGCGCTCGGCGGCCATGAAGACGTTGGGGCTGTTGGGCAGGACCACGACTTCCTCGGCGGGCACGTCGTGGATGCCGGCCAGGATCTCCATCGTGGAGGGGTTGAGCGTCGGGCCGCCGTCCAGGACGCGGGCGCCGAGCCCCTCGAAGAGGCCGACGAGGCCGGCGCCGGTGGCCACGGCCAGGGCGCCGCAGGACTGCTGGACCTCGACGGTGGCCACGGGCGCGCCGGCGCCGTTGCCGTCGGACCCGACGGCGGTCAGGCGCTCCTCGCGGTCGAGGACCTGCGCGCGCATGTCGGCGACGTCGAGGCGGCTGACCTCGCCGGCGCCGGCGAAGAGGTGCGTCGCCTGCTCGGGCTCGTCGGTGTGGACGTGGACCTTGAGCGTCGCGTGATCGCCGACGACGAGGATCGAGTCGCCGATCGCCTCCAAGCGCGGCACGAAGGCCGACGCCTCCAGGCCGCTGCCGGTCACGGCGAAGTTCGTGCAGTAGCGGTAGGTCTGGCTGTCGTGCTGGGGGTGCGAGATCCGGGCCGGCGCGTAGTGCTCCAGCGGGGGCGCCTCGGTCCCCTTCAGCGCCGCGACGATGCCCGCGAAGATGATGATGACGCCGTAGCCGCCGGCGTCCACGACGCCGGCCTCGCGCAGGGCGGGCAGCAGCTCGGGGCCGCGCTTGACCGAGGCCTCGCCGGCGACGATCGCGCGCTCCAGCGCGGCGGCGATCAGGAGGTTCTGGGTCTCGGCGTCGGCCGCGGCGGCGAGGCGCCGCTGGTCCTCGGGCAGGTGCGCGAGGTCGTGGGCGATCGACGTCGCCATGTCGCGCATGACCGTCAGCATCGTGCCCTCGGCTGGCTCGCGGACCGACGCGTACGCGCGCTGGGCGGCGCGGGCGAAGGCGGCGCCGACGAGCACCGGATCGACCAGCTCGCCGGGGCGCGAGACGAGCT
>JAOPZD010000259.1 GCA_025964295.1 Conexibacter sp. | reverse complement strand
CGCGACCTCGACGCCGCGCTCGCGTTGGTCCGGGGGTTTGAGAGCACGAGCGAGGCCCTCGCGAGCCTGAGCGACCGCGAGGCCTCGCGTACCGTCGCGCGCCTGCGCGAAACGCTCGCGGCGCACTGCAGCGACAAGCGCGGCGTGGTCTTCGATTCGCGTTCTTGGTTGATCACCGCCCGGCGACGCCGCTAAGACGTTGACAACGCGCGCCAAGGAAGCACGGGGAAGACCGTCTGGACCAACCCGCCGGGTCAACGCCGCGATCAGCGTCGGCAGGGCGGTCGTGACGACCACGTAGCGCCTGAGCCCAGCGAGCGGCGTGGTCCCGCGGGACCGCCGCCGTCCGCCGCGCCTCCGTAATTCGGCCTTATCGGGCGCGACCTATGCGTCCGTCCGCAGAGCGGCGACGGCCGCGGCCGGGGCGGCGCGGCGATACCGTCAGCGCAGCAGACGCCGAGGCGTCGATCGCAGTAGTGGACCGACCGAACCGGCCGAGCCCGGTTCCTGGTGGCGCTGCTCGTGATCTGCGTCGCCGCCGAGATCCGCACGCGCCGCCGCGGGGCGCGACCCGCTAGCCGCCCGCACCCGCACCCGCCAGCAGCGTTCGCGTCGCCTGCGTCGCGCGCTCGGCGATGCTCGCCACCGTCGGGGTGCGGTTGGTGAAGAAGCCTCCGTGGAAGAGCGACACGTAGCCGTGGGCCGCGACAAGGTGGCGCTCGAGCAGGACGAAGGCGTCCTCTCGCGTCGGCGCCAGCCCGGTCGCGTGCGCGAGGTCGAGCAGCAGGTCCATGAGCGCGCGGCGGCCCTCGGCCAGCTCGCCCGACTGCACGGCCGTCAGCGTGGAGGAGAAGATGACGTCGAAGCCGGCCCCGCGCTCGGCGACGTAGCGCACGTAGCTGCCCGCGGTGGCGGCGAAGCCTTCGCACGCGTCGGCACCAACGGCCGCTGCGTCGGCGCGCATGCGGTCGGCCAGCTCGCGCGCGGCCTGGGCGGCTACGGCGCCGAGCAGGTGGTCGCGGTCGGCGAAGTGGCGGTACGGCGAGGCGGTGCTGACGCCGAGCGCACGCGCGACCTTGGCCACCGAGAACTCCGCGAGGCCCTGTTCGGCGAGCAGGCCGAAGCTCGCCTCGATCAGCTCGGCCGCGAGGTTGCCGTGATGGTAGGGCCGCTTCGAGGGCATGCGATAGGCCTGCTACATTAGCAAGCGATAGACCTCTTACATCTACAGGAAGGTGGATCGTCCATGACGGGCATCCAAGACAAGGTCATTGCCATCACCGGCGCCAGCAGCGGGATGGGCGAGGCCACCGCGCTGTTGCTCGCCGAGCGCGGGGCCAAGGTCGTCCTCGGCGCCCGCCGCGCCGACCGCCTCCAGGCGCTCGCGGGGCGGATCGCAGACGCCGGCGGTGCCGCCGCCTACGCGCCCACCGACGTCACCAAGCGCGACGACCTCACCGCGCTCGTCGCCCTCGCCCAGGAGCGCTTCGGCGGCCTCGACGTCATCATCAACAACGCCGGCATCGGCCCGATCTCGGCGATGGACGCGCTGCGCGTCGAGGACTGGGACGCGATGATCGACGTCAACCTCCGCGGCACGCTCTACGGGATCGCTGCCGCGCTCCCTGTGTTCCGCGCCCAGGAGTCCGGCCAGATCGTCAACGTCCTCTCGACCGCCGGGATCAAGATCGTCCCATTGCAGGGTGTCTACGCGGGCACCAAGAACGCGGTCCGCACGATCTCCGAGGCGCTGCGCCAGGAGGCCGGCCCCCACCTCCGCGTCACCGTCGTCTCCCCCGGCATGGTCCGCACCGACTTCACCGACTCGATCACCGACCCCGACGTCCGCGCGCAGCTCGGCGGCGCCGCGGCCGAGCTGGCGATCGGCCCCGACGCGATCGCCCGCGCCATCGCCTTCGCGATCGAGCAGCCGGCCGACGTCGACGTGGGGGACATCACCGTGCGCCCGACCGCCCAGGGCTAGGCCTACAAGATCGACGACCCTGGCGGGCCCGAGCCGGCACACGACCTCGAGCGCCAGGCGGACCTGGAGCCCACGGCCGGCCAGCGGCGCGGGCATCTCATCACCGAGCCATGCTCAGGAAACTACAGCGACAATCGGTCGCTAACCCGCACGAAAACCGCATGGCTGCGCGTTCCGCTACGACGCTCTCAGGAACTGGCGCGCGCGTCGTGCCCGGCGACGCGCCCCGGCGATCCGCTGCCGCACCGTCGGCCGCGTGCCGATGTCTGCGAGCCGCGTGAGGACCGGCAGCGCGTCGGCGAACGCGGTCGCGGCGCCCGCCAGGCTCGTCGCCCTGCGGTCGTCCACCTGTCCTCCCGTCTCTACGTCCTCAACGTCGATCCGCTCCACCGCGCGCACTGCGTGGCTCACACTCGCCCAGTCCTCGAACGTCAGGGCGCCCGCCAGCAGTCCCTCGTGCTCGCCCCATCTGGCGATCACGGTCGGCCAGTACTGCCGGGTCGGCCACAGCCGACCCTTCGCGATCTCCTGGGCCGCGACGGTCACGTTGATCGCTTCGTTCAGCATCATCCGCGCCGCTGCACGCACGGCGTCGCTCTCGGTCCGTCGCGCCTGCCAACGCGACGGCGCCGTTGAGCACACCGCCCACCATCACGCCGATGAGCCCGAAGATCGCCTCAGTCACGAGCGCTCACCGTACAGACGGGCTCGGCTCCTCGAACCGCATCTCGTAGACCCGCCATAGGTTCCACGTGACCATCAGCAGGACCATCACGCACAGCGCGACGAGGAACGCCGACGAGCGCTGAGCGCCGAGCGCGTAGAGCGCCACGGCCTCGCCAGCTGCGGCCTGGATGAAGAAGCACCGGACCAGCCGACGTATCCGCCCGCTCATCGACCCCAGTGTGCCCCGCGCCTTCTCGTGCTCGGCCGTGACTTCCTTGAGCCGGGCTTGCAGCTTGCGCAGCTTTGGGAGCTGCTCAAGCGGCGTCGGCCCCGAGGTCAACCGTCCCTCCGCGTCGGCCAGCTCGGTCGCGATGCCCTTCAGCTCCAGCGCGGACTCCATCGTGCGCTGGTTGTGTAGCTCCAGTGAGACAGCGCTTGCCAGCTCCACCATCAGCGCCAGCAGCAGCACTGGGATCACCGCGGCCACCGCGACGTAGAAGTTCTCATGCAGCTGCACGCCGTCCCTGTAGCCGAGCTGTGTCGACGCGGCGACCAACAGCGGCACGACCAACTGGACGTAGTAGACCCACACGCGCGTCGACACGCGTCGACCGTACAGACGGCTCCGGCGGTCACCGTCTGTACGTGCAGACGCCTACCATCGGCGCCGACGCATGCGCTCGGCCTGCGCCGCGAACCCCGCCTTGAACCGCTCCACCGCGGGCTGCGTCAGCTCCTGGAACGCCGCCTCGGTCTCGCCCACGGCGCGGAGCACGATCCACCGCGCCTCGACGCCCGGGTGCTGCAGTTGCGCACGGTGACCCACCGGCCGCCCACCGTACGGAACCTGATCCGCCCCCTGATCACGTGCGGCTTGACGCCGGTTTCCATCCAGCCCGCCACCGGGTCGTGGCTCTCGACGCCCGACGTGTAGCCGTCCAGGCCGGGGCGCACGTTCTGCTCGCGGCGCACCGGCGTCTGGCGGTAGCTGTCGCGCAAGGTGCCGGGCGCCCGGCCCGGGGTGCCCGACTTCCCGATCGGCGCCAGCGTCCGCGCGCGGTGCGTCATCGCCGCGCCCGCCATGTCGGCCATGTCCGCCATCAGGTCGTGCGCCAGGTGCTCCACGTCCCACATGCCGGCCAGCGTGCCGTCCGCCTCCCAGCCCATCAGCTCCCGCTCCTCGCTCGTCTGCCCTCGATCGCCAGGTGATGCGCGCGGCACAGCGCCCGGCCGTTCTCCGCGGCGTTCGCGCCGCCCGCCGCCACGCCGACCTCGTGGTGCGCCTCCAGGTTCGCCGCGCCCGTGACCTCGCACCGCGCGCCGTTCTCGACCGCCGCGCAGCGGTAGCCCGCCGCCGCCAGCACCGCCGCGCGGAACCGCTCGATCCCCGCACCGCC